>CAZOAX010000007.1:0-9560 GCA_964577735.1 uncultured bacterium | reverse complement strand
TGGACAACTATGGAGTCAGATCAGTGCAGCTTGTTGTTAACAGGGATCCTGCTAAAATGATTTTGACGTATCCAGGAGCCCTATTAGTCGCTCTTGGCATCCTTCTGTTATTCTTTTTACCTAAAGGCAAAAATGCTTAAATTCCTTCTTGCACTCTTAGTCACTCTATCTTGCTATGGGAATGAACTGGAGACCTTGCCGGTAAATTCCAAGGGACGATTCAGACCGCTATATACAGAAAATTTAAGTCCTGAATTGAAGATGCTACCGAGCAAAAATCATCCGGACATCTGGCTAAAGCTAAAAACGTTGAAAGAACAAACAGCCAACCCCACACTGTTCTCCAATGCCGATTGGGTAAAATTACAAGAAGCAACCCCGGAGAATTTTGCAAAAACCTATATGGAAGCCTATCTCCCTTTGACCAAAACCGCTTATTCCCTTTCTAAATCGACAAAAATCAGCTTCCCGACGCTTGGACAATTGCAAGCTGAAGTTTTCTATTACAAATACCCACTGATCAATTATGCGATCCTAGGCTATTTAGGAGCAGTTATTTTATTTTTATTGAACGAAGGGTTCTGCAAATCCTTTCTTTTAAAATCAGCTTGGGCATTTTTCGGAGCGGCATTTTTGCTTCATTCAGCAGTACTCGCTTTACGTGTTTATATTTTGCAACGACCACCGGTCTCAGGAATGGCTGAAACAGTCATTTACGTGCCATGGATCACTGCCATTTTAAGTGCTGTTTTATCCTACCGTTTAAAATCTCATCTGCCTGTTATAGCAGGATCAGCCTTAGCTACCTGCTTACTGACTATCCTGCAATGGACATTTACAGCAGAGCCACTTGACAACGTGCAGGCCGTTTTAAACTCTCAATTCTGGTTGACAGTGCACGTTCTCATGATCGTTGCAAGTTATGGCGCTTTGATCCTGTCCGGTGTGCTTGGCCATGTTTATTTGTTGAAAAAGAACCAATCTCCTAATGCCCTTCTGCAATGTTTATATGTGGGTGTAGCCCTTTTGATTCCCGGCACCATATTAGGTGGCATATGGGCCGCCCAAAGTTGGGGACGTTTTTGGGACTGGGATCCGAAAGAATCCTGGGCCTTTATCTCCGCCTGCGTTTATTTGGTGATCATTCACGCTTATCGTTTTAATAAAATCGGTGGATTTGGCCTTGCCATTGGATCCATTTTCGGGCTGCTTGCTATCAGTTTTACCTGGTACGGTGTTAATTACATTTTAGGGACAGGCTTGCATTCCTACGGATTTGGCTCTGGTGGCGAATGGATTTATTATACTTATGTCGCCCTTGAACTTGCATTTATTACCTTTTTCATTACAAAATTCACTTTACAGGCCAAGAAAATTTGACATTTGACCCTTAATTCATTAAAACGAAAGAAGAAGTTGCCCTTTTACTCCCATTGATATAAAATCTTTGGGGTTATCTCCTGTCACATATTTCAACGACACACAATATGAATACCCAAGTTTGAAGGACATTTTATGAGACATGTGAAAAGCGAAAGATTGAAAAAACTGGAAACGGAACTCACAGACCTTGAGCAATGGCTTAAGCTTGGACTAGTTCCGAAAAAAGACATTGAAAAGCATAAAGAAGAAATACGTGCGGTTCCAAATATAATTGAAGAAGACAAAGAACGTCTTCATTTCCTCAAAGAACATGGCGAAGGGGAAGAGTATGTGACGCCGAAGCGCAATACCCAGAACCGGGCCGGTTACACAGAGATGCCTACTATTCCTGATATCGACGCAGCAGAAACTGCCGGCGGATTTGGTGAAACAGGCTTTGACATGGAAACCGATGTGATGGGCAGTGCTGAAAATTCAACGTATGATGAAGACGATGAAGATCACACTGAAGCTGAGGGAGATGAGGACGAAGAAGGGGAAAAAAGTGAAGAAGACGAATCTTTCTTCAGCGATCGTAACAGATGGCGAAGAGGGGGCATTCCGGATCCAGACGCCGACGAGTGGTGATGTAAGTCTTTACTTTCACGTTCCCTTTTGCACAAGGAAATGCGATTATTGCCATTTCTTTGTGCTCCCCAACAACATATCTGTCCATCAAGAGTTTGTTCAGACACTCCTGCTTGAATGGAACCTCAAAAAAAATCTCCTAGCCAATCGAACAATCAAAAGTATCTATTTTGGTGGCGGCACGCCAGCCCTTCTTGCCCCTCATTTTTTCGAGCAAATTTTAAGCCATATCCCTCACGACCCTTCCATTGAGATCACCCTTGAAGCAAATCCCGAAAATCTAACATTTGAACTGCTGCAAGGATTCAAAAAAGCCGGCATCAACCGCCTGAGCATTGGCGCACAAAGCTTTGATGATGAGCTACTTAAAATACTAAGTCGCACGCATGACAGCAAAGCTACCCTCCAAGCCCTTGAGTGGGCCGAAACAGCCGGCTTTGACAACATCACCATCGACCTCATGTACGACCTCCCCACTCAGACAGAAGCCATGTGGATCAAAACCCTCCGAACAGCCATCCAGCAGCCGATTACGCATCTCTCCCTCTACAACCTCACCATTGAACCTGAGACCGTTTTCTTCAAAAAAAGAAAAACGCTGACTCCAAAACTTCCTTCCCCCGATTCCAGCCTCATTATGTACAACGCTGCTCTTGAAATCCTCCCGCAAGGCAACCTCCTCCCCTACGAAATCTCCGCCTTTGCAAAACCCGGCCGTCACTCCCAGCACAACGTAGGCTACTGGACCGCCCGCGAATTCCTCGGCCTCGGACCCTCCGCCTATAGCTATTGGAACAAAAACCGCTTCCGCAACGTCCCCCACTTCGGCAAATACCAAAAAGCTATAGCTGCCGGCCTTGATCCCAAAGAAGAATCAGATGCACTCTCCGATGAAGAACGCAAAAGAGAGCTTCTTGCTGTGGAAATCCGCCTCCGTCAAGGGGTTGACCTCGACCTTTTTCAACAAAGACACGGCAAGCTCCCTCCTTCTATTTATAAAGAAATCGACCAACTAATCGCTAAAGATTGGATTAAAAAACTTGAAAATCGAATTAAATTGACTCAACAAGGAATATTATTTTATGATTCTGTAGCTGTTGAATTAATTTAAGGTACAAATGGACCCTTATTATTACACCAAAAAGCTAACAAACATACTTTATGATGTGGCAGCTGATACAAAAGAAGCGCTCACTGATTATGTCGAATCCTATAGTTCTGATGCCCCTTGCGAAGACGAAGAAAAGGTGCTCCCTTTTTCAGTAAAGGCCCTGCAAGGTCTTCAGAGACTAGAGCTTTTTAAACTATTCAGCGAACACCCCGATCCAAAAGTGCTTGTAATTGAAAAAGCCCTTGCAGGCCCTTTCCTCCGCTGCATCACCACCATAGAAGAATTAAACTCATTCGACGTACAAGAAGTCTGTTATTTGGATAATGTAAACGCAATTAAAAAATCTCATCATTATGTTTTCTTGTTTCGACCAACAGATGGCAATTTCATCAATCTTGAAAGAATTTTAACAAACTCAAGCAAAGCTAAATACACCGTCTGTCATCCAGCAGGGCTGAATCTTCTTTTTTTTGCCATGGACGAACGTCTCTTGAGCATGGAACAACCCAACATGCTAAAAATTACTGGGAATATGGAGAACTCAAATGTATGTTCAGTCCCTGATAACCTTGCTTTATATGCAGTAGCTGATCGCATTGCGCAATTACAAAAAACATATGGGGCCATTCCCAACGTACAAGGCTTCGGCGAAAATGCAGAGAAACTTGCCGACATCATTTTAAAACAGCCACATACCTCTGATACCTTATTTGCACGTCTAACGATCTATGATCGCAATGAAGATTTATTGACCCCTTGCTTTACTCCTATGACATTTGAATCTCAAATCGATGAATTATTCGGCATCACCGGACAAGTCACCGAAATTGAAAAGAAAAAGATCATGCAAGAACTTCATCAATGGTTAAACATTAAGCCAAAAGATGATGATTCAAAAAAAATAGGCATTTCTTTAAACAATGAGATCTATTCCAAGCTAAAGAATATCAGCCTATACAACCTCAATGAAACATTTGATTCTCTCAAAAAAGAGTACCAAAGAAAAAAAGACGACCTTAAAGACCTCCTAAAACAAACAAAAGAGACAGGCAGCCAGCCTGCCATTGAGATGGCAATAGACCTTGCCCGTGATAATAAAAGCGACATTAATCATATTGCCACCTATCACAACATCTTTGACTGCATCATGGCATCCTACAACGCATCCTTAAAAGACTGCGAGGACAATCTCGCTCTGAGAATACATCCTGAACTCACATTAAAATTCATTGAAACCGGTATCGTCAAAAAAACGCCCATCAATCAAATCCTGAAGCTCCTTTCCCTCTTTTCCCAAATCCATGGACCAATCGACCCCGTTCGTTTCCAAAAAATCTCCCTGCGCATGCTCGACTCCTATGGTAACTCCTCTCAAGCCGCCTTAAAATGCCTTAAAAAATCGGGCATGCTTTCCAGTATCAACTACAAAGAGAAAAACCGCGAACTCCATCTCAACAAGACACATAAAAAAGTCAAAGACATCTCGAGCATTTACGGTGGTTACTCCCCACTAAGCGTCCGACACATCGAAAAACTCCTTAAATCCCCTCTCAGCGTTCCACACGAGGGTCTTGAGCTCGTCCTTTTCCTTGGTGGCTGCACCAGGGCAGAAGCTAGCGCCTGCCAGCTCCTCTCCAAAAACATCGTCGTCATCACCACCGGCATATTTACCTCAAACACCTTCATGGATGCTGTTATAGCGCAATAAACCCAAATCCAGTACTCTTTTCAGGCATCAACCAAGGAGTACATTTTATGCAAACAACCAAGACAACTGAGACTTCACCCTTTGCAGGCTTGTTGACTACTCAACTTGTATCAACTGCTAAACCAGTTACACTTGATTCATCAATAGAAACAATCAAGGACAGGGCAGCTCTTTTATCCCTCACTATCTACGACCCAAAAAATAAAGATCTTCACTTTACCGAGTCTAATACGTTCGGATCCCGGTTTTCACAAGAACAATACGGAGCCGGCTTCACAAAAGGCCTGTCCATCCTTTGGGCCTATCTCATCTGTCTAGAGGAAGCAGAAAATGAATTGACCTCAACTGAAGTATCCCAATTTGCAGAAAAAGTGAGACAGATAGGCAAAGACATATTATGCAATCTCAAATCCGGTGAAACCGCATTATCAGGTGTACGCAAACAAGCAGAGCAAATTGATAATTTTGGTGGGTACTATAATACAGTTGGCCTGCAAGCCGATACGCTTAAAAATATTGTTCCTGAGGGCGCCCTGAACGTTGCTGTTGAAATCGATCCGTATTCCGGTCATTTAGTGGCCAAATTACCGACAGATCTATCTACACAACTTTTAGACAACTATCGAACTGAAATAGAATCGCACCTGACTGAAGAAGGCAAACAATCTTTAGGCTTGCCTGCAAACACTGGTTTTGTTGTCATCATGTACAAAGATGAATTGACCAAAATCTCTCAGGGTGAAATCACCCAATTGCTAGATAAACGAGTCGATCTCAGCTTCAATAAACCCTATGTGGTCCCAGTGAGAGGAGATAACCGCTATTCGCTCGTTGCCTCCATTACAATGGACTCAAATGACATCACCGCATTGAGAAAATCCTTAGGACTACAGTCCATCTACTCCGAAGGACGCCCTTTACGTGTCACATTTGCTGCCGTCCGCAACCCCTATCTCCCTGATGATGAGAACACCATCCTCAACAGAATGAACAACAGCAAGTCGCTAAACGATTGGATGCACTTCGCAGCCTCCGTTTAACAACCCCGTGCCGGCGCTAACCGCGCCTGCACAAAAAATCTGCAAAATATTAACCCTGTCCTCATAAACCACCGTTGTCTTCACCTCAGTAATTCCCTGATGGACAAAGCTCATACCTTCTGACAAACTCCCCAAATTCATGTAAGAAACTGTCATTTTGTGACAGTTTCTTACATGAATTACTCATCACACACCACATGTTAGCGTGCAAATTTCAAGTTACCGTCCTAGTATTTCTATAACTTGTGTAACTGATATTATTTTTGCTGAGATCAAAGAGGAACATAGCCATCTTTTACCGTTAGGATTAAAAGTCATCACTTTAACCGCTGATTCGGTTCAAAATTTAGAATCACTTGTTCAAAACCATCCTAAACCAAGCTTTAATGATCTTTCCGCTTTGGCATTGGCTACACAAGAAGACTGCGTGCTTTTGACTGGTGACAAAAATCTTCGTGATGCCGCTATGAAGGAAGATGTTGTAGTTCATGGCACTATTTGGATTGTTGAACAAATGCTGATCATGAAAATTATTGATTTCAACCAAGCAAAAAATAGCTTTGAGGAAATGAAGAGTAAAGGACGTTGGCTTCCATGGCATGAGTGCGAAAAAGTTCTCATCAAATATCAGGAACTAAAAGAACTGGAAATCACGCCAAGTGATTTCCAGATTGTAGATGTTACACTGCCACTAGGAAGATAGCGTTGCGCTTTTCGAGGTTGGGCGGGGTGCCCTTTTTCCAGTCGGCGACGGTTTGGCTGACAACACCTTGCGTTTGGAGGGTGAGGTCGAAGGCGCAAGCGAGGCGGGTAGAATCAGAGAGGGTATTCAGTAAGTGTTCGAGGAGGGATTTGGTGCGGTAGGGCGTTTCGATGAAGATCTGGGTAGCCTGGTCTTCTTTGGCACGCTTTTCGAGGCGCTTGATGTCTTGGATGCATTTAGCAGGCTCTTTTTCGAGGTAACCGAGGAAGGAAAAGTGCTGTCCGGGTAGACCGGAAAGCATGAGGGAAAGCAGGATCGAGGAAGGGCCGCTAAAGGCTTGGATGTTAATGCCTCGGTGACGGGCAAGCGCAACGAGCTTGGAGCCCGGATCTGCGACACATGGAAGGCCAGCATCGGAGATGAGGCCCCAGCGTTCCCCTTTTTTAATCGGCTCAAGGAGAAAGTCGAGATCTTCCTCTTTGGTGTGCTCGTTTAGGAGGGCAACAGGTATCTCGTGAGGCTTTTTTTCATGCTTAAATCGGGATAGGAACCGTCTTGCGCCAGTCTCACTTTCAGCAATCAGGCCATCCAGGGTGCCGACAGCCTTGTCTACACTTGCCGGAAGAAAGGGTTCATGGTATTTCACGTCACCAAGAACGTTGGGTAGAAGTAATAAAGTCATGGGATAATCCTTGTACAGAGTAATGTCAAAAGTAATTTGGGGTCATCGCACCCGTCTTTTGCTTTAAATTCAAATTCATCGATGGTTTGGATAGCCTGAGCTAATTTGCGAGGGCCAAAACGAGCAGCTGCCTGCACTTGTTTTTCAAGCATTTGCCCTTTCAGATAGGGATATTTTTGAGAGATCCAGTCTCTTTTGCCCTCACGCTCAGCTGTCGCTATAAAAAGGGCTGTTTGCACTTGATGGCGCACACCACGCAGCAATGGAAAAAAGGAAACCCCTTGGTCCAGTAAGCGATGGGCTGTTTCAAGGGCACCTTTAGGATTTTGCGCGAGGATCGATTCACCTAATTGCCAGCTGGTATCGTTTGGAGCAAGGCAGCAAATGGAATGGACGTCAGCGGTTGTTATTTTGGCCTTGTCGTTGCAATAGATCAATAGTTTTTCCCATTCAGCGGCCAAAATAGCCAAGCTTCCTTGCGTTCCTCTTGCAAGTAGGTTGACAGCATCTGGATCAATGGGCTTCTTTTCCTGATGGGCACGCTCTGTAATCCACTCCGCGAGGCTTTTTTCCTTTTCCCACGGTTTCTCTTCTCCAATATCTAAAATGACGCCATGTTTTTCAATCGCCTTGTAAAAGGCACCTTGGCGAGAAATCGTCTCAGCACTGAGCACGAGGGTAATAGAGGGGAGAATGTGCTGGATCCGTTTTTCCAAAATGGCTTGGGTTGCCTTAGAGAGTTTTTCACATCCCTGCAGATGCAAAAGCTGCCTTCCTGCAAATAAAGATAAATCGTCCAATTGATTTAAAAGCTCTTTTTCACCTTGTGCATCAGCATGAAATAGCAGAACCGTCTCGGCATTCAACTTCTTTTTTAAAAGGTCGAAAGCAAGTGCGCGTTCACCGGAATCCTTGATGATCAAGCTGTAGAGTGATGAAAAGTTGGAAGGCGCTGATGATTGTAAATGCTTTTCAAAAGCTTTGTATTGATTGTATCTCACCCCTCCAATCATACACCAAAAACAGACAACATTCTAGTCAAAAAATTAACGCTTAACTAATGAGTTTTTTTAATTTGAGGAGGATGAGAGAAAGCGGGACGAAGTCTTCCCGATGATCCCTCACAAAAGATTCGAGTTCCTGGCAAGGGACGGCAATCACTTGGGAATATTCAGAAGTAGAAGATAGTATCAACCGCGATGGCTTCAGGCGGATTTCAGCACAAAGTTCAATGGCATCCGCTTTTTCATCGTGAACGAGGGAAAAGAACTTGACAGACTTTACATGTGCTGGACCCATTCCAATTTCTTCTTCGAGCTCATCAAGCAGCTGGGCCTTTAGATCCACGGCATTAAAGTCTCTTCCGGGAGGACGGACACCGCCAGATGGCGCTAGCTCATAGCAATTGGGAAATTGAGAGACCCAAGGTGCACGTTTTGCAATAATGACGTCTTCATGAATCAAAGTCATGCCACAAATAGAGACCGGGACAATCTTAAGATCAGGCTTTAAAGATGGATCACACATCTGGGCAAGAAAAAATTTATAGGGAACGAATTGACCCACTAAACTTGTGCTATCATAAGAAACGGCACTTAAAATGGCACCTTCATGCAGCTTGCCATCTCTTTTTTTTTGCTCCTGGTCCCAAATCGTTTGAATCAAATTCTTCTTGCTGTCTGGCAAAAAGGAATAGGAGGTGGAAGGTTGCAATTCAACTAAAAACTTGGAGGTTATGGCATGCGTGCCATAGCCTTCAAAGCTTTGCATTTCTTCAGACGCGACAGATTTCATTTCAACTTGAGCCATGAACCTATTTCTTCCCAATTGGCAACATTGACCACATTATCTGAATCTTTCACAAGAGGCGATTTTCCATGTGTGATCATAATCACTTTTAAGTCCGCTTTTTCAGCTGCGTCTTTTCCCGCAACTGAGTCTTCAATCGCAGCAATCTCAGAGGCTGGCACCCCCAGTTTTTCAATAGCAAACTGATAAATTTCCGGATGCGGTTTTGCCTTTGTGACATCTTCTGACGTGATGATCACATCAAATAAGTCACCAAGCTTGAATGGATCTAATCAAATTTTAACTAAGGCTTTTGTCCCAGATGTCACAATACCGAGTTTCCACCCTTTCTTCTTCGCCTTTTCTAAAACTTCTTTTGCATGGGGAAAAAGCTCTGTCCCTTCAAACCCTTGCTTCATCAAAGTAGAAACGTACATGATCGATAAATCATGTAAAGAAGGCTTTAGCTCATGTTTTTTTTGCAGAATTTCAACGATCTCATCGATACTTGGCCCAAT
>CAZOAX010000006.1:0-19329 GCA_964577735.1 uncultured bacterium | reverse complement strand
GAAAAGATAAAAAAAAGGCAAATCCTATAGGATTTGCCTTTTTTCGATGAGGAAATTAGTTAGAGTGAGCGAGGAAGTCGCAGATCTCAGCTAGGTTAAGCTCGATCGGCCAAGGCATTTGCTCCTGGGAAGGAATTGCCATCAATTGACCTGAAAAACCGTTGCGATCCAACACTAGGTACTCAGGAACATTGCGGCTTGGGTTATCAAGCGCTTCGTTCACTGCTTTAACCTTACGTGACTTCTCTTTAACAGAGATAACCATGCCTGGGCGAACGTTGAATGAACGTCTATCGACTTTCTTCCCGTCTACTAAGATATGACCGTGAGACACTAGTTGTTGTGCAGCGAAGATGGTCGCGCCAAACTTCAAACGGCAAACCATTACATCTAAACGGCACTCAAGCGCTTCTGCTAAAAGATTTGCAGTGATTCCATCTTTAGCGGCAGCTTTTTTGTAATAATTAACAAGTTGAGTTTCGCTCAACATGCCATAAATTGCTTTCAGCTTTTGCTTTTCTTCTAGTTGCATGCCGTAATCTGATTTTTTACGACGGCGTGCACCGTGAACACCCGGTGGATTTGGCTTATGAAGAAGCGGATTGCGCTGTCTACCAAAAATATTTACACCAAAGCGACGTGCAATACGATTGCGATTGCCAATATAACGAGCCATTCGATACTCCTTAGGGGGCTTCTAAAGACAGTACTCCAGAAGACATTTGTAATTCATTTTTCACATTTTGCGTTGCTCAACTACGCAAAATATTACAGCGACAGGAGGTGCTACGGTTTTTTCGCGAGAGCGCGAATAACTCCAGGCTGATAAGGTACAAATTCTCTCACAAAATATCAATTTTCCGCAAGTCAAGAAAAGACGTAAAATGTATATTTTAAAATATGACTTCCAATAAGCGGATCTCCGCACTTAAACAAATTGCAGAAGAAATTTCTTCAATCTCAAGCGCAGAAGAGCAAATCCCTCTTCTTAGCCGTGGCTTTGAACTTTTTTCTTTAGAAACGGAGCGTTTAAGCAACGCTTACGCCCACCTGCATACACAATTTAGAAAAGTCAATCAAAAGCTTGAAGAGACCAACGAACGTTTGAGCGTAAAAGTTCAGGAACTGCATGTTTTGACCAACTATTTGGACAATATCTTAAGTCGGATGAGCCAAGGATTGATCTTTATCGACTTAACAGGATGCATAACCACGTATAATGAAGCTGCTGTAGAACTATTAGAAAAACCCGTTGGCAGCCTCATCTATCAAAAATTCTCAGACATTTTTCAAGATGAAGAATTCGGTTACTCGATAAGCCGCGCTTTGGAAGAAAAAAAAGCCCCTAAAAACACCTACATTTCTTTAGTTTTTGCTGATGGAAGGCAAAAAGAGGTCGAAGTCTCAACCACCTTTGTCTGTCATAAAAAGGATCAGAAGATAGAAAACCTTGCAGAGGGAATGATCATCCTCCTTCGTGACATTACCGAGGTTAAACAGCTTCAGATCCTGGCCAATCGGAACGACCGGATGAAAGCACTCGGAGAAATGGCCGCCCAGGTCGCACATGAAATCCGGAACCCGCTTGGAGGCATCAAAGGCTTCGCATCTTTGCTGCATCGGGATTTAGCTGATAAACCAGACATGCTTAGGCTGACAGACTATATTGTAGAAGGTGCGAACACTTTGGATAGGCTCGTGACACAGGTCTTAAACTTTTCAAGGCCCTTTCATCTGGAGATCAAAACGATCGATCTCTCAGAGATCCTGAAAGAATTACAAGAAACCCTTTTTGCTGAAAGTGCGCTGAATCCGACAATAGACTTTAAACTGACCGTGCCAAAATCACTCCTCTGCCCGGGAGATTCCGGTCTATTAAAAGCTGCTATTCACAACTTGCTGATGAATGCTATTCAAGCAATGCCTGATGGAGGCAAACTCACTGTTAAACTCGAAAAAAACGACTCAAAGGCAGAGATCAAAATCATTGACACAGGTATTGGCATCCCTGAAGACCACTTGAAAAAACTTTTTTCACCATTCTTTAGCACAAAACCAGACGGAAACGGTCTTGGACTTGCCGAAGCCCATAAAGTACTTCAAGCCCATGGGGGCGAAATCTCTGTCGATTCGCTTTCAGGACATGGCACTTGCTTCACCCTTAAAATCCCCTTGCAAATATAGGAATGCTACATGGCAATTGAAAAAATTCTGATAGTCGACGATGAAAAACTTGTCCGTGACTTCCTGATTGAAACCCTTCAACGCAAAAAATATGATGTGCAAGGATTTGATTCCGGCCAAAAAGCCCTGACCCATCTAAAGGACCACCACTATGATCTAGTTATTACCGACATGAAAATGCCAGGACTGACCGGGATCGATGTCCTCAAAAAAATCAAAGAAATCTCTCCAAATACAATTGTGATCATTATTACAGCTTATGGAAGCATTGAAAATGCAGTTGAAGCGATGCGCCTTGGTGCCTTCAACTACTTGATCAAGCCCTTTTCCCCTGACAGCATCGAGGCTATCATCGAAAAAGCCAAGGAACATCAAGCACTTGTTGAGGAAAACACCTACTTACGTGAAGAAGTGAATTCAGGCCCGATGAAAACAGCCATGAGCGCTGTTGGGATAAGCCCTGCTATGAAAAAGATATTTTCCGACGTCGAAAGGATTGCAAAAAGCACGGCAAACGTCATGATCACCGGAGAATCCGGAACCGGAAAAGAGGTCATTGCCCACCTTATCCACACCCAGTCTCTACGAGCTGAAAAACCCTTTATCAAGGTCAACTGTGCAGCGGTACCTGAAACCCTCATGGAGTCAGAATTCTTTGGACATGAAAAAGGGTCTTTTACAGGCGCCTCGAACCTCCATAGAGGACGATTTGAGCTCGCCAATGGCGGATCTCTTCTTTTAGATGAGATCACAGAGGTTCCGATCAGTCTCCAAGCTAAACTTCTTAGAGCTGTACAGGAGCAGGAGTTTGAGCGTCTCGGAGGTAGCCGACCGATCAAAGTTGATGTAAGGATCATTTCCACTTCCAATCGCAATATGACAGAAGCAATCGAGGATAAAAAAATCCGTGAAGACCTCTATTATCGATTGAATGTGATGCCCATCCATATCCCCCCTTTACGGGAAAGAAAGGAAGACATTCTGCCTCTTGCTGAGCTTTTCCTGACCAAACTATCCAAAGAAAATCACAAAAACAAAATCTCTCTCTCAAAAGAAGCTCAAAAACGGCTCCAAAACTACACATGGCCTGGCAACGTGCGGGAACTTGCCAACGTGATCGAGCGCGCGGTCGTTCTCAACACCACTGGAACGATCTCAAGCGATGAAATCTACATCTCCCCACTCGTGGACTCTCTCCCAGAAGAACCGGAAGAAAAAACACTGGAAGAAGCCGAGAGACAGCTTATCATCAAAACCTTACAGCAAATGGACAACAACCGCACCAAGACAGCTGAAAAATTAGGCATCAGCGTCCGCACCTTGCACAACAAACTCCAGGAATACAAAGTGGAGTCCGACAGTTAAGCCCTCTCATTACCTAAATTTACCGTTGACCCGACTTTAACATTTTTAAAGTTTTTAAATTCAACACGAAGACACGAAGACACAAAGAGAGCATGTTTTCATGGGGCTCTCTTTGTGTCTTCGTGTCTTCGTGTTGAATTTTTATTGTTTAGTGAAAGTAGTAGTCCCAGGCAGGTAGCTCGAGGGTGAATAACTTGTCTTTTTCTTGAGTAAAGATTTGCTTCAGTTCTTTAATAGGGACCCATTTAATATCCTGACTTTCGTTTGAAGAAGTTTTAGGTTCTGCATCTTCTACTTCACAAATGAAAACAAAGCCGATCCAGGGTTTTCCATTTTTCAACTGTTGAGTACAGCAAAAAGGACGAAATCCAAATGCAGCATCTTCTTTATTTGTTTTAAAAATTTCTGTCCTTGAATCACATTTGATATTCTTTAGTTTGAGACCGCATTCTTCATCGATTTCACGTGCAAGGACATCAAAAATATTTTCATAGGGTTTGTCTAAAGTACCAGCTGGAAACTCAATAGTACCCGTGTAAAGAGGATCGTTATTTGGTTTATAGCGTGTTTGAACCAACAGTTCTATTTCGCCATTCCTTTCTCGTTCAATGATAGCTGCAGCGTAGGGAATAGCCATCTTAAAGTGCTTCTCTAAAGGTTTTGTTCCAATAACCCGAATTAGATTATGAATCCCCTTCACTTGATCCTTATAGGTTTGTCCCAAGTTATCGATTAAATTAATGTCGAAATCCCTGACTAGCTGTCGAGCCGTGCTCACAGATAGATAACGTTTAGTTGCCTTGCCCACCTGAAAAAAATCCGGTTCAATCATGAGACCTGTATTGTATTCAGGATCGTTTGTTGAATTGGTCAAAAATGCCAGAACACCTCCAGGTTTCAATACACGGGAAATCTCATTCATAATTTCAAATGTTTTTTCCAGCTCAAAATAATGAAGGGAAAGATGTGCATAAACAACTTCAAAGGAGCTATCTTCAAAAGGTAAAGAATCTAGCAAATTCACATTGACTACCTTGGCATGACACTTATGCTTCGCCATATTCTCTGCAAGCGAAGTAGTCTCAATATCTGTGCTCACTACTTCATAACCTTGCTTTGCAAAAAACAAACTATCTTGTCCATGTCCTGCCCCGAGCTCGAGCACTTTTCCTTCTTTCGGAAAATACCGGATCGCCGTTTCAGCAAAAATTGAAGGCTTTTCCACCCATTCCTGAGCTTTATAATTGGAATGCAAATCTTGCCATACCGTGCTCATATTCTTATCCTTTTATTACTTTAAGACCAAGTTCTGAAAACCAAGAACGGCATATTTCTTTCCGGATGATTTCGCTATCTTGTAAACTTTCTACGAGGACTTCGATGTGCGGATGATTCGGTTTATTAGGGGCAAATGCACTTGATCGCACATCATCTACTCCAAGCTCAGGATGCACTCCTGTAAATAAGCGCGGGAGTGCTCTTTCTGGGGTATAGAGGAGCGCCGCTGCAGAATTTTCTGCTTGTCGACATGTTCCATGAGTGATGTACTCAGCCAAAACTTGGCAATTTGGAAGAATTTCCAAAGGAATTTTTTCTAATGGGAATGCAGGACCATAGGCATGAAAAAGATGGCAATGCGTATGCGATGGCAACAATGCCACTTCAACAGCCACTTTATTTTCGAAGTCTGTCACAGAACTTGAATGAGGCATGTAATATTTGGAATGGTAGGGAATAGGATTAAAGGTAAATCGACGCAGATGGGTGTGGTAAGATGAAACGAGTGCACCTGCACAAGAACCCAAAAATGACGCATTTACAACTGTATGATTGATTTTCTCAGCTATTCCTCCAAGAGGGGCTAACATTTCGCAAGCATCTCCCCCTGGTATGATCATCAACGCAACATTCCCTCTATCAAGGCCGCTCGTGTAGAATGCATTAAATTCTTCCACTATATAGTTTTTGCCATCAGCCCCATCGCGGAGCTCACGCTTCCACGCTTGCACACAAAGATTGCTTGCTCCAGTCCCACTATAGATTTGGATAGATTGACTCATGATCACACATGGTTAATTTGGAGGCCGAGTTCAGAAAACCAGGAACGGCACATTTCTTTGCGCACATTCTCGCTGTTTTGCATTTCTTCAGAAAGTACAATTGCATGCGATGACTCTGTCTCTTTAAAGTTTTGAATAAACTCCTTTGAAAGAACATCTTGATAACTCAACTCAGGATGCAGCGTTGTCATCAAACGTGAGGACAAACCCGTTGGTTTATAAAGAATAGCTGTTGCAGATATCTTTCCATCACAGTTTGGCTGTTCTTTTCGCTCGGCTAGAATCCGACTATAATAACGATCTTTTGGATTAATCGATTCAAAAATGTATGAGACCCGTGCATCATAAAGCCGGCAAGTATCTGTTTTAAAATGACCTGCAGACAGTAACCATTCCACATCTAAAGTTCTAGAATGCTCATCAGTATGTTTATAAATGGGGACAGGGTTAAAATTATAAACATCCGGAACTGTAGATGAAGTGAGCAGCGCACTCGCACAGGAGCCTAAAAAGGCAGATTTATGTTCAATTGCCTGTTTGATCTTGACTGCTGAGTGCATAAGCGGTTCAAACATCTGAGATGCGACACCGTCAGGTAAAAGCACAAGTGCCACATTACCACGATCAAAACCGGCTGTGTAGGAAGAATTGAAATCTTCTATTGAGTACATCCTTCCATCGACGCTATCATTCAATTCTCTTTTCCAAGCTTGAACGCAGCTGGAATAAGCACCAGGACCATTATAAATTTGAATTGATTGACTCATTGGAACCCCATAAATTTTGGGGAATTATAATCAATCGCTCCATTTTCCAAAAACATTTCCTTGCCTGATTAATAACGTCCCGTTCCCGTACCCGAAAATAATAAATCGGGAAAGGGAACGGGAACGAACTAAAATAAAAATTGGTTTAATTAAGGGCGTAGTCGATGAGGGTGATGTTGGCTTCTGCAACATTACGGATGAATTGTAGCTTTTCTTGCTGCAGATCGAGTTTTATTTGGGCAATGGCCTGCTCGTCTGCTTCCCCTTTGTTTAAACGGATGGCTGTTACTTTTTTGTTCTGTACGCGCGCAAAAACCTGATGAAAGATGTCTAAAAGATAAATGTAGGCAGGTTCTTCATAAAGATCGGATTCTGCAAGGGCTGCCTGCCCTGATGTAAGAGCACCTGTTGTATTCGGCTTTGTCTTTTCTTTTTTGATCTCCTGAAGCAATACATCGATCCATTCGATGCATTTTTTCAAACTGTTCTTCAACTCCACTGTTACTTCTTTTAATGCTTCATTGGTCACTTGAGGCATTTCTGCGGCTTTAATCTCTTCCTTTACTTTCTCTTGCACGGGAAATTGTTTACCTAAATGCTCTTTCACTACTTCATGAAGAGGAATATTGGGAATATCTTGAAATCCAATGCCTCCTTCAGTTGCATTGATAAAGGTAACTTCCGGATGCTCCTTTGCAAAACGGCTCAGCCAGTCAGATTCTGCAATCCATTTCCAGACAGTTAAAATGGGCTCACCAAAAATATCTGTACGCTTTATTCCACGAAATTCTTCATCGGGATTATTAAGGAGGTCTTGGGCAACGAGGTCCTCATTGGCATCGATCCCTGGGGTGTAGGCTTTCATTCCAGTAAAGGCAAGGTCCATTCCGACAAATATAATCGGATTGCATCCCATTCTTGTTGCAATTTCAGTACAGAAATTAACGACATTATGCCCTTCATCCAAAAATTCCGCTTCCAGGCCAAATTTCTTCTCGTAATATTCAGCAATGTCATACCCCCCGACTCCTGAAATATAAAGTCTATCCCCTGGTATTTTTCTTGCCGCTTCTACAAGCATGCGTGTGCGATAAAAAAATGGTACGTTGGTATGCTGGCTTTCATTTAATCGTAGAACTTGCGTCTCATTGGGATCAATCCCCGCGCCAAAATGAGGAAGCACATCTCTGACCATAAGTCCATTGAGCGCTGAACCTCCGGCAAAAATAAGAGCTTTATCTTTTAATGTGCCCAAACGCTCGATCTGTTTTCCTAAAGAAGGACCCGCTCCGCAAATAATGGCCGGAACACCTTTAAATTTTCCAAAAAGTGCATTGCCCCAATAGGCTCCTTCAAGCTCCAGCATATTCGGATAAAAATTACGAAAAAAAGCGGCCCCATAACGCATATATTCATCAACAAGGCCATTTTTCATGGTATTGTCGTAGGATATTTTCGTTTGTAGCTCTGAAAAGAAGGTGGCTTTGTTTTTACTGTAACTTCTTAGCGCAACAACTTTGAAAGGAGTCAGCACAACTGACCAGTAAAGCGTCTCTAAAACCCCATCGCAGTCATCTAAACTATTGATGTAGCAGACGGAAACTTGCTTATTGAGTAGAATTTCTTTGGCAAGCGTTGTTTCAAAAAAACGATGGAGCACAGCATAATCATCTTCAAGAAAAAAAATATGCCTTTCAGCATCTTCTAAAAGCCATTTTTTCAAATGTGTATAATAAAGCCCAAGTCCAATCCCATAAATATAAAGAGCTTTGGCATGTTGAATATCCAGATCTTCTACTTCAACTTGCGCATCTTTTTCATACAAAAGCCCATAGGGCATCTGTAGATTCTCTTTCGATTCCCATTTTGGAAGGTCAAGTGAAGCAAATTGCAAACGCATAGCCTCGACAGGTCTTTCTTTTGCCCATATGGCTATATTACTTTCAAACTGCTTGCTCATCATAACTCCTTCAATAGTCCATCCAAAGATTCTTTCAAAGAGTCTACCTCTTTCTTGAATAAGTGTCCGCTCTTCACTTCCCTAATGATTTTTCCCTGCTCATCCCACTCTAATAAATCAAATCTGCCATTGGAATGGGAAAAAATTTCCTTTTCAAGATTCCCCCCTCTATTCCATTGCCTATACAAGCCAAGAGGAATGCCGTTTTGATAGTGACCTTCTTCTAAAAGCTTGCCTGAACGGGAAAAAAATCGATAAAGCCCCTGACGCCTCCCCTTTAAGTAATCAATGGCAGACTTTAACTGACCATTACTATAGTAGAGCTTGACTGTTCCATCTGATTCAAATTTATCCTCAGAGTGATCACGGTCAGGAAAGGCGATTTTTTCTTCAATCTCATCTAAAGCTTCATCTAAACAATCGAGATGAAAATCCACAACCTTTTTGCAAAATGCATCTATTTCTGCCTGTTTTTGGGTGAACTGTTTTTTGGCTGCAAACTTCAATTCCAGCCTTTTCAAATACCCTTCTAAAAGGAGATTTGGAGTGTTAAGAAGTTCTTTTTTCCAATCCTGTAATACTTTCTTTACATCTTGAGGAGATATACCAAATTTTGATTGCTGTTTTAAATTCTTTGGCTCACTGACATTTTCCTGCCATTTCGAAAAATCCACACATAAACCATCATAAAATTTTACTTGAGGGAATTGACCCGCTAAGTTTGAAAAAAGCTCTCTTTCTTTTAAAAATATCCTGGAAGCTGATAATGTCCCACTCAACTGGATCAAATCTGTTCGAGCATCGATTGGCACAGGACTTTCTTCATCTAACAGCCATGTTTTTTTGCCTGCATATTGCTTTCCCTTGATGTAAGCCAGATCAACCCCAAGCAACATGACTTCAGAAGCGCCCAGTTTAACTGCCGCTTCAAGGGCATAATGCGTAGATGAAATAGAGGGACCGATCTCCATCAATTCATTTTGGATTCCTAACTGGGAAAGCAGCTTTTCTTTCCAAGGCGCTAATTTGGCCTGCTTTGTCAGTATTTTTTGACCTGATAGGTACTTCACCCCATCTGTTGCATCTAAATCGACTAAAAATGGAATGGAAAAAGCATTATTTGACTGCAATCTTCTTGCGCCTGTCGCTTTTGAATCAAAGACCATGCCAAGATCCGCTTGGATGCCAAAATCATTCAATATATTCAATGCAGTTCCAGCACCTACAAGAATTCCCTTTTTAGTTTTTAGTAAATCCAAATAACCTTCGAGCGAAGGCCCTGCACCACAAATGATAAACTGGCTGTTCTTAAAGTAATTGATAAGCGGTTTGGATGGTGAATATTCATCCAGATGAGCTAAATGGTAATAGATATTGGCTTGTTCTTTATATAACCAAAGGTCTGCTAAATAGGCATGGACACTATATACATCCTGCAAAAGCTGAGCATGGACCTTTTCATCTTGCTCTATCGAAAGAAAATAAAAATCAGGAGAAAGCAGTGCATAAGCTTCTTGATCATGAAGCAAAGCCACATGGACTTGCGGATGATCTTCTAAATTCAAAGTAGACGGTTCATCCTGGAAAAACACAAGCTGATGATGAGGTGACTCTGCAAGCCAGTCCCTCAAAGGCTCAAAAAACAACCAACCGTCTTTGCCATAAACTGCAATGGTAGAGGCTTTTTTTGCCTCTTCAATCTTGCTTGGGTTCATCTGATTGTTTTTGGATTTTTTCAATCATACTCCGGAGCTGCCATTGAAGTTTTAGCATGGACTCTTGCATAGGAGATGTGATGCCCTGGATAAAAGCATCCAGCTGTCTTTCATTAGAAGGCGTTTTCCATATAGCTTCCTTCTTCTCAGCTCCCATGCCTGACGCTTCATATAACGCTGACCCGAGATTCTTCAAATTTTCCATTTCTTCATCAAATCCTTCAATTTGATGCTCAAGATCGGCCTTAACTTCACTTGAAAAGTCCTTGTTAAGTGCTTGGACAAGAAACTCAAGCCCATGGGCCATATCCGCAATCGAGTTTTGAAGCTGCATACTATTAACTACGGCTGTATCCATAAAATCAAGCTTTGGCCCTTCGCTTGCTTGCAATTCCCCATTTGCATCCCAGCGTTTGATTTGAGCGATCACACCAGGAGTAAAGTAGGAAACTTCCATGGACATGGGCCCTTCAATATGCCATGTCATGGCTTTACCAACGGGAATATCCTCTTGATATTCGGCCTTAAGCAAAGGTGTGCCATTGATATAGTTGAGGATATCAAATCCATGTCTTTTACCCATCCGATAAGTAATGGATCTTTTTAATACTCCATTGGAGTGATAGAGGCGAACCTCTCCATCCAAAAGTCCTTGATTGTATGGGATTTGACTTTTCAGTTTGCCATCCGGAAAAAAGTAGACATGAGTGCCATCCTCCAAGCCTTCCTTGAATTCCCGACTGGAAAGCAATTGCCCGGAATCTGTAAATGTCTGAAATTGACCATGCTTCAAGCCATTTTTATAGTAGGCTGAAGATAATACTTTTCCTGAAGAGTAGTAGCGAATTGAGGGAGTGCTTTCTTGAGGCAATGTAGGAACTGCCGGGACTTTGATTTCCTCATGAACAGTTTTTTTCGCCTGCTCAAAGTTGACTTTCCGTTTGATCGCCTTTTGAATATATTTCAGATTCTTAACAACAATTTCTGCAAGATAAGGAAATCTCCCTTTCAAAAGATCCTGCACATCCGATTGCTCTCCGATCTCTTTTTTCTCAGGAGTGCGCATGTAGACCTTATAGGCCGTATCAAAAGACTTTAAAAGATATTCGTAGGCAGGAAGCCTTTCAAGTTCTGCCTCAAATGCCGCAAGTTCAGCAGATTCTTTCGGAAGCTTCTCAAACCAAATATCGGGATGCTCTTGTTGGAAAATGGTCATTTTTTCTGCGCATTCATTCAAGTCTTTTACAACCTTGGTCAAGACTTCTTTAATTTGTTCAACTGAGGGAGATTGATTTGCAGATTTTGAAAGCAATGCTTCTGCAATATTACCCTCGCAATCTATCGAGTCCTGCAAATAACCCTCAGCAGCCTCTTTTAGAGACATATTCTCTATTCCTGCAAATCCAATTCCCCCTTCTGTACAATTGATCAATTTAAGATGAGGAAAATTGCGCGCAAAATTGGCATACCAGCTCGATTCGACCATCCACTTCATCAACGTATAGATCGGCTGTCCATAAATATCTGTCGCAAGAACAAGCTCATCTTGTTTAGCTTTAGTAATAAACTGCTCGCGTGGATCGTGTATTCCATGCGACGTGATCCCGGGAGCATAGGAAAGACCGTCCGTATAAGCAAGATCAAGCCCCACAAAGATGATCGGATTGCAGCCTAATTTTTCTGCAATGGACAACGTGGTATTGATCACATTTGCCCCCTCGTCCATGCGGAAAGGCGCGTATTCAAGCTCTTTATCGACAAATTCCGCAATCGGGTAACCTGTTGTTCCCGGCAGATAAACTTTTGGCCCATGCAAAAGAGAAACTGCATCGGATGTCATTCTGGATCGAAAAAAGAACGGCGTCTCAAAAGCAATATTGGCAAGGATACGGCTGTAGTGAAATGAAAATGGGTCAATACCGCATCCAAAATGGGGAATAAAGTCATAGGCATTTAAGGCGTTCATAGCCGTCCCTCCGGCAAAGATCAATGCTTTATCTTTCAAAGTTTTAAGCACTTCGATGTTTTTACCAAGAGATGGGCCTGCTCCGCAAATAATGGCGGGCATCCCCTTAAACTTCTCAAGCAAAGCTGTGCCATTAACGGTATTATCCAGCTCGAGCAGGTTGTGATAGAAGTTTTTAAAAAATGTCTTACCAAGCGTCAAATACTCAGCTGTTGTAGACTGCTGAATTCCTTTAAAAAATTGAATGAGGAAAGAAAGGTTCTCAAATGCATTAAGTTTCTTTTCCTGGTATGCAGCAAGTGCGCTAATGTAGATCTCGCGAAAAAGAGATCTGCGGATCAGGTCCTCGAACTCTTTGACCCGGATTTTATCTTCCGGTAAATACAGTAAATGCGCTTGCGGATCATCCAGCAACTGTCCCGCTATATCTGTTTCCATGAAAGCATAAAGCACTGCAAGATCATCTTCTATGAAAATGACCTGTCTTTTCGCATTGCCGGAAAGCCAGTTTTTCAGACCTGCATAATAGTAGCCAAGTCCGACCCCGTACACGATCACCCATTCTGTCTTGTTGGGATCAAAAAGCCCTACCCACTGGCGAACTTCAACATCAATGTTCTGAGGAGAGTACAGGGTATAATCCAGTTTTTTGTCACGTAGATTGAGCTGCTCTTTTTTACCCGTTTTACAAAACTCAACATCCGTATTTTCCAAGTCTGGAAGGGGGTTGTTCCATTTGGCTAAGTTTTTTTTAACATTTTCTTTTGAATGGGTGATCTCCATTATAGGCGTCTCCAGTTGGAGTCACCATCTACACCCTTAAACTTGTTACGTCGTTTTTGAATCGATTTCTTGGTATTTTTCCCAACTTCTCTTTTGCCTGATAATTGGGATTGTTTTTGGGCGCGAATCAAGCCTATTCGTAAAACACAAGCATTCACCCCAAGATCACGGAAACGTCTCAATATTCTTTTTTCCGTTTCTGAATACACCTGAGGTGTTCTATCTAATTTTTCATAAATTTCATCCGTGTTTTTTCCCTCTTCAGCAATAAACTTATCTGCTCTCTCTTGAAATTCCTGAACAGCATCCTGAAGAACTTCCAACTGCTTTTCAATAGCTGGATCAACCGGGCCGGATAGAGGTTTACCTGCATTTTTTTCGATCATTTTAAGTAATTCACCAAGCTGGTCTAAAATGGGATCGAATGATTCTTCCGGCATATGGCCTCTATCTGGTTATATTTTGTAAACCTAACAGAAAAAATTTAGTTTGCAAATTAGAGATTTGATATACCCATTTCATGCGAAGTTATTACTCACACCTTCAAAAATCCGATCCGATTTTACGATCTTCTGCTATTTTTCCGATTTTTCAAGATGAGAACATTTCAACACGTCTGGTTTTTCTAGGGTATTGGCTGTTAAAACGTAACATTGCTGAGATAAAAGCAACCGTGACCATCCGGGATGAAAAAGGGCATCTTCTAAAACAGATCCACTTTCCAGTCACAGAACCGAAAGCCTACTCTGTTGAAGTGAAAGACTTAATCAAAGGACCAAGTTTTGGGTCGATTGAAATCGAATTTCTCTCTAAAACGGACCTTGTATTTCCCTATCCAGCCGTCACGGTTAATTACTACGGCGCTGCATTTAGCACCGTTGTTCATACGGCAGAAAGAACTTACAACAATATTGAAGATGCCAAAAAAAATGGGGAGACCCAAGTTCCCGAATCAGGATTTAATATCTATGCCGATGATCAAAGAGAGCCGATTGTCACCCTGATCAATGGAAATGAAGCAAAACCTGCCCAAAATATGAAGATCGATTTTTATAATGCTTCAGAAGATAAACTTTCAATGGATCTTGATCTTCAAAACTTTGCCCCTTACGAAACAAGGATCCTTTATCCTGCAAGGGATTTTGATCTGGCTGATTTTTTTCAGCAAAAAGCCGGAACCTGCAAAATGCACTTTAACTTAAAAGGTGTATTCCCAAGACTGCTTGTCGGCAATATATTAAAGGGCCCATTTGCGCAAGTCATCACGCACACCTATTACGATTGCACCGATGCCACCGGTCCTTCGAACTTTTGGGAACCCAGTGATCCTGAATGGCATGCTGCAAGTTTGATGCTGCCCTTCATAGGTAACCCGCATACAACCACTTTGAGCTTTTATCCAATCTTTGCTCCTTCCCTATTTGCTCTTGATCTTGAAATATATAACCAGGAAGGCGTTTTAGTAGGTAGTTTCAAAGAAGCCCTCACATTTGATCCATCTTATGACCGCTTCCTTCAAGTCTGCTTAAATGACCTCTATCCAGCAAATGATGAGATCTTATCTGTCAGGGCCATAGCAAGATCTTTGTCAGACACGCCCATTCCTGCTAGAATTAAAATTGCGATAGATATTGGATACCCAGATAAAGGATTGCCTTGTAATATCTGCACGAACCTTCAACCTTATGTTCCTGCTTTTTCCAATAAGAAAAGCAGCTTTAAATGGGGTCCTGTCCTTGCCGACCAACCTAAATCCTACGCTTTTCTCATGAACTCATCTCCTGAAAAGCAAATGAAAACAAATGCTGAAACCACCCTCACCTTCTATCGTGAAAAAGATACCGCCACTCTGCAACGGGAACTTTCCCTTACCCCACAAAGTTTTTATCTGATCGATCCTGAAAAGGATTCAGAATTAAATGCCTTTTTAGAAGGCACGATCGGCTGGTTTACAGCCATTACAACAAACCCCTACATGACAACCTATTACTTTGCCGAAAACCCCTCTGGTGTAGTCGGTGGAGACCATGGTTATTAAGGAGAAAAAATGATCAAATCCGTTGACTATTCCTTTCCTCAAGTTTCTGACGCGGCTGCCTGTCTTTTTCCTAAAGAGGTCAACAAGCTTAGCCAAATTTGGGTGACTTGCTGCAGTCACTTTGAGCAAAATGCCCACGATGAAACAGAATATAAAGACAGCACAGCTTACAGGTTACTTGAAAACAGACAGCCCGCCATGGCTGGCTCTGTTACCGGAATTACTGTCGGTGGAGGATGTTTAGCATGGAGCATCCAGGCTCTTTTTGCCACGGCAAAAACGTTTGCCGCCCCTCTTTGTTGTATAGGCGGATGTGCCTTAATGCTACCCGGTATTTGGGTATGGAAAAACATAGTCGATGCAAACCATGAAATGAAGAATTTCATTGACTTTCGTATAGAATCGCATCGCACGATTGAAAAAATTGAAGGATGCATCAAGTTGATGAACCAAATTGGTGAGTTCTATAATGCCTTTGAACTTGCCAAAGAATCCACTACTGATGAAAGCCTCTTTCAGCTTTTCAAATCCTTTAAACATGTCCAAAAAGCTGAACTTGGCGTATTAAGTGATAGTATCGACCCTGTTTTACCTTTCTTTGTAATGGACAACATCTGCAAGGAAATGACGACCGATCTGAAAATCATGGACGACTGGAAAGTATATTTCGATGCAACGACATCCCATCCTCCTGAATTTAAGTATTTTAAAGCGACAAAACAAGCCTTGTTCCAATACATGATCAGGCGTGAAGGGAACCATCCACTTCAAGTGGATGCAGCCATATCCCGTTTAAAAACTCATATTGAAAAAATATTTGATTAAGGCTAATATCGTTCCTATTTAATCATGGGGGCATCATGCATTATCTCTTCATACTAATTTGTTTATGCTTAAATTTTAGTCTTTATGGCATTGCTGACCGGTATCAGATCATTGATCTTGGTTTTCTGGACTATGAAGCAAGCGAACCGACTTGCATCAACAATAAGAGCGAAATTTGCGGTACCTATACCTATGATTCTTATGAATACGCTTTCATCTGGGCAAATGGAGAATCCAATTACAAGTTCTTAAGAGCTCCTTTAAGCACCTTTATCACCGATTCCGGAACCATTTACGGATCCTATTTTGACTGGGTTTCCCGCGGATTTTGGGACTTGGATCAGGAAACCATTTACATGTGGGAAGATCCATTCAGCTACTTTACTGGCATCAATACAACCGATCTTGGATACCCCTCCACACTATTTTCAACGGGACATCGTCTGTTTACAGTTGCCCTTTGGGATGCCAATGATCAAGGCCAGCTGCTTGTCATGGATAGAAGGATCATCAATCGTGATTATAAATATGAAGTGTGGTTATACGACCAAAAAGCATTTAAGCGCATAAAGAACCCCTACTTGAATGCTGCCACAAGAATTAATAACCACGCGCAAGTTATGGGATTTTACTTTGAGAATCTCTATTCAGAAGATGGCGAACCCTTGCTTGAAAAAGGCAAAAAAACTGTCATTTACAACATAAAAGATGGCAGCATCGCCTTATTTGACATGGCAGAAGAGACCTGGGGAGAGGATATGAACGACCTTGGAGAAGTTGCAGGCCTTCTCAAAGGTTGGAATGGAAAATTTACCGGCTTTTTTGGAACACCTGATGAATACGTAAAAATCCCTAATTTCTCCCCTATTGCACTCAACAACTGCGGTCAAATCATAGGCGAGATCCTGCACAACCCAAATAAGGGCGAACCTGCCATCTGGGAAGCAGGCCAATTGATCTTGATGAGCAATCTTCTCACCCTTGTGGACGATAAGGGAAATGAATGGGACCGGATCGATGAACTGACCGACATCAATGATCTTGGCGAGATCATTGGACAAGGCGTGATCAACGGCAAACCCCACGGCTTTCTTTTAAAACCTGTGGCACCTCAATAAAGGCTAGCTAAGATCCTCTTTATTATTCAACACAGAGGCACAGAGACGCAGAGACACAGAGAAAAGCCATTTTGATTAGAAGGTCTCTCTGTGTCTCTGCGTCTCTGTCTCGACTTTAGCATTTTTTATACCCCTGCGGATTTGTTCACCACATTTAGAAAAACTAACCGCCCGCTCGCAGGCTCGCTAGAGCCGCGGAGAGCGCAGAGGAGGACACGCAGAGATATTTAATAACAATCGATTCCGAAACAGGACTGTTAATAAAAAAAATCACAGCAAACTAAAAATAAGAAGATGCTTTTATCAGTGCCCTCCTCTGCGTGTTCTCCTCCGCGTGCTCTGCGGCTCTAGCGAGCTTGCGAGCGGGCGGTAAATTTTTGATGAAAATGCTAAAGTCGAGTCTGTGCCTCTGTGTTGAATATTTTTAATATCATTGTAAGGAGGGAGACCGGGGGTGAAGACCCAGCTTGTGCCATTGAAGGAGCCGGTTTTGACATCGGATTGGTTTGCAAGGACGATGTAAGGCGCTTTGACAAATAGATTATAACCCACTGCTTGTCTGATGGTTGCATCATTGAGAGGGACGGCCTTGCACTCGACTAGAACAAGAGGCGTGTGCTGCATGGAAAAGACAATGATGTCAGCTCTTCGCTTGGGAAGCTTGCTTTCCTGTAAATGCAGTAGTGATGAGAGGGAGAGTTCCACACCGATCAAGCCTTTTGGGTAACCAGCAGAATTAATCATGAAAGCAAGAAGAGCCTGTCGCACCTGCTCCTCAGGAGTAGGTGTGACAGGTGTATTTCGAATAAGACAGATCAACTTTCAGGCTCGATCACTCCAAAGTCTCCATCATTTCTGCGATAGATCACTTTGATTTTTTGATCTTCCTCTGAACGGTAAACAAGGAAGAAATCGCTTGAAAGTTCAATTTTCATAATCGCTTCATCCAGCGAAAGCGTCTTTAGTGGACGTTTTTCCTTAGAGACCACCTGATGCGGGAAATACTTTGCGATGAGGGACTTTTCATTTTCCTCATCAATTTCACCGTTCATTTCGTTTAATTCATCATCAGCTCTCGGACGGATCACATTGACATTCATATCCACTTCATTGACCCCTTTAAAGTGGTGGTCCTGGATTTTATCCTTGTAGCGCCGGATCTGGTTTTGCAACTTATCAACAGCTAAATCAATCGAGGCATACATATCGCCGGTTATCGCGTGACTCTTGATCTTCATATTGTTAAAGTGGATCACAATATCCACACGATGATCAAGCTTTTGGATATCCATGGTCATCATCACATCGATCATCCGCGGACTAAAACGTTCAATTTTGGATATTTTTTCAAGAGCATAATCTTTCATCGCTTCAGTTACAAGGACATGGCGTCCTGTAATCGTGATATTGTATCCTTCGGTGGCAGGCTCTGACTTGATTTTATTGCTCATAAGTTTCCTCTAAAAGTTTACGGGCCGTGCTATCATTATAAACTTATTTTACATTCCGTTGCAAAAATTTCTTATTTCCGAGCTGCCCGCAGGCTGCCATGATCTCATCTCCGCGTGATTTTCGCACTAAAACCTGAAATCCATGTCCCTTTAAAATTTCTTTAAACTTCACAATTTTATTTTCTTCCGCGCATTGGTAACGATCATAGGTTCCCGCATTATAAGGAATTAAATTCACCCTTACATCCAATCCATTCAGATAGGCCGCCACGTCATGCGCATCTTGTTCCTGATCATTCACATCTTTTATAAGCACATAAGCTGCAAGTACTTGCTTATCAGTCGCATCATTATAAAATCGGATGGCCTCATAAAGCTCCCGCATCGAATGCGTCCGGTTGATCGGCATGAGCTTAGTCCGAACTTCTTCCCGAGGAGCGTTAATAGAAACTGCCAAATGAGGACATGGGCCGGGCTCACTTGCAAACCTTCTGATCTCATTGACTCTTCCACTAGTCGAGATTGTAATATGCCGGGCTCCAATATTGAGACCCCGTGGATCATTGATCACCCGGAACGCCTGCATGACTGACTCATAATTGTCAAAAGGCTCGCCCATTCCCATGAACACCACATTTCGAATCTCAGCCTTCATCACATGCTGAGCATAATACACTTGCGATACGATCTCTCTTGGAGTCAATTGCTTGACAAGACCCATCTTTCCTGTTTCGCAAAAGCGACACCCCATCCGGCATCCCACCTGCGAGGACACACAAAGCGTATTACCTGCCTCCATAGGAATGATGACAGACTCAATTTCAAAGCCTTCTGCAGTCTTAAATAATAACTTTTCAGCATAAGGGTCTGACCTACCCTGTACCGGCTCCAAATAACTGAAATCGGCCAATTCGAGCATCTGCCCAAGCAAAGCACCTGCATTGCCAAACTCAGAGCTCACACCATGGTACCAATCTCGATATAGAGTAATCGCGTGCTCGCGCCCTTTACCTAGCTTTGCTGCCATCAGATCTGCAAATTCAATAGCTGTGAATGAAAGTGGGGAAATCATAAGAACCTTGAAGAAAATTGCACCG
>CAZOAX010000005.1:0-20142 GCA_964577735.1 uncultured bacterium | reverse complement strand
CAACCAGATTAAGCTTGTTTCTTAAAGAATTGCCGAGCAAGTTTTTGAAAAATCCCATATCGGAAGAAGAAATCAAATCTCGCCTAGCATCGATTTGGCAACTTCACAGAGGACCCGATCTACATGGTTTTCTTAAAGAACCAGATGCCATAACGTCTGACGATCCTAATAAAATCCCTGTCGATAGCGAAGAATTGAAAGATCTTTTCGATTTAATGGAGTTTTCAAGGTTAGCCATAATAAAAATGCTTCTTCTTGATGACAGCTCGTTTAAAGAATACTGCGATATTCCTATTCCAAAACGGAAGTATTCTTCAAAAGAAGAGAGGACTGCCGATGAGTCTAATAGAGATGAGTTAGGAAAAAAATTCTTTGAAGAAAACTTCTATGCTCATCCAAAAGAATTGATTGCTTACACCAATTTTTCAGAGTTTTCTAATCCAAAATTCGAAGCAGAAATAGAAGATCGAAAATTTGTCTCTGTTTAAAAAATTCACAAAGAAGAGCAATCCGCTTATTCATTGTGTAAGACAGTATTACAGAAATACTGTCTCATTACATTTCATTCAACAAATCCTCCATCCATGCATATATTCTTGTATGTAAATATTTTTTTATTTATGAGAAGAATAACCCCCAAAGGAGGAGCTGCATGAAGGACGACATTAGATTAAGTTTTGATATATCGGCTACTGAACATGCTATGCTTAAATCTGCATGTGCAGAGGCTATGATTCCAATGAAAGATTTTTTGAGAAATTTAGTTGCGAAAGGAATTAAGGAACTTAAGGAAGATTTACTCAATAAATCGCAAACGCATAAAGAAAAAGAGATAGAAAATCATGTAAAAACACGAGTTTAAATTGGAGAAAAAAGTGTTTGCAAGAAGTTGTGCTATATTGTTCTCCACAGCGTGTGTTTTTATTTTTTTATTACCGAATAAGATTTTTAGTGAAAATCTTTCCTTTGATCAAGCTGTTATTAAGACCATATCCTTATCGCCTAAACTCCGAATTGCTGGAAGCGAAGTAAATGAAGCTGTGGGAGCCCAAATTCAAAGTGGTCTCTACCCTAATCCTGTTGCTGGTTGGAGTGTTGAAAATGTTTTTGGTAATAAAAATTGGCAGGGATGGGAATCAGCTGAATCACGTTATGAGATTGGTCAACTCATTGAACTTGGGGGAAAAAGGGGCTTTAGAATGCAAACTGCTAAATTTCAGTACTACGCCGCTGAAGCAGGATTTGAAGCTAGGCAACTTTCAGTCTTAAATCGTCTGTTGAAATTATTTACATTAGTCGTTGCTGCTCAGGAAAATCTTGATGTTACATTAGATCAAACGAAGATTGCAGAAGAAGTTTATAAGACGGTTGTTGCAAAAGTTGAAGCTGGAAAGGTTTCTTTAATTCAACAAAACAAGGCGGAAATTGCTTTATCTACAGCCCAAATAAATTTAGATAAGGCAAAAGCTGAATTTTTTAAAAGCAAAGAGAGATTAGCCGTTCTATGGGGGGCTATGTGCCCAGACTTTGAACGAGTAATCTATCCATTTTATGAGATTGATCAGCCTATACCTATAGAAAGCTGTTTGTGTGCTTTAAGAGACAACCCTCAGCTATTAAAATCTCAAATGGACTATATGGCTGCTCACCAAAATTTACATTTGGAAAAATCACGAGCTATTCCAGACTTAACTGTCTCATTAGGATATAAAACACTACAAGATACTGGCAATAAAGGAATGATTCTTGGAGCTTCTATCCCTATTCCACTTTCCAATCGCAATCAAGGAAACATACAGACAGCGAGAGCCCAAACGGTCAAAGCTCAAGATCAATACTGGGAATTAGAATTGGCTTTAGAGAATAAGCTAGCAATTTCTCACAAAGAACTAGTTAGGTCTTACAATGAAGCAGAAAAGATCCGATCCACAGTTCTTAAGTCTGCTGTACAGTCTTTTGAATTAGCTAAAGAAGGTTACAAAGAAGGGAAATTTGAATACCTAGATATGCTTGATTCTCAAAAGACTCTTTTTGAAGTAAGGGAAAGATATATCCAGGCATTACTGAACTATCATCAAAGTAGAGCCGATATAGAATATTTAAATACTCTGGAAGAGGGGCCATGAATAAAAAACTAATTTATCTAATTTCAGTAATCATTCTTGTCCTTTTTGGGTTTGCTGCTTGGAAATATTTCAATGTCTCCAAAAAAGAAAATACGTCAGAGGTAAAGGAAAAAAGTTCGCATGGTGAGATGGATGCACATGGTCATCAAGAAGAAAATGTCATTAATATGTCTCAGGATCAAATCAAAGAATTAGGAATTCAAACCAAGTATGCTGGCCCTGGTGAGCTGTCTGTAACAATCTCAACCAGAGGGAAGATTATGTTACATCCAGATAGGTTAGTACACGTTTTACCTAAGATTTCTGGCGTTGCAAGAGAGGCCAGGAAAAACATAGGCGACATTGTTGAAGAAGGAGAAATTTTAGCTATTTTAGAAAGTCGTGAAATGGCTGATACTAAGGCTAATTATTTAGCAGCTAAGGAAAAATTATCTCTAACTTCCTCTCTTTTAGAGCGTGAGAAGCGTTTAAGCGAGAAAAAGGTTTCAGCTGAACAAGATTATTTAAATGCTAAATCTGTTTACGAAGAAGCTAGAATCAATGTTCAGTTGGCAAAGCAAAAGCTCCATGCTTTTGGCGTGAATGAAGAAGAGATAAAGGGGCTTTCAAACGAGCAAGATCCAGACTTAAGAATATATGATATTAGGTCTCCAATGAATGGAGTAATCATTGCTCGTCATATTACGAAAGGAGAATTCGTTGAGAATACGACAACGATTTACGAAATAGCTGATTTAAGCAAGATTTGGATAGAGATAGGCGTTTATCCAAAGGATCTTATAAGAGTACAAAAAGGGCAGTTTGTTGATGTTTTTTTTCCTGATGGCAAAAGTACATCTGCAAAAATTATTTATCTAAGTCCCATTATTCAAGATGAAACCATCACAGCAAAAGCTGTAGCTGAAGTGGAAAATCCCAAAGAAAACTGGCGTCCAGGTTCTTTTGTTAAAGTAAATATTGCTACAGAAGAAACGTCCGTTCCGATTCTGATTCCTAAAGATGCTACTCAAGAGATAGAAGGGAAAGAGTTTATTTTTGTAAGGGTTCCAGAAGGATTTGAAAAGAGGCAAGTTCAATTAGGTGTGAGCAATGATTCCAGTGTTGAAGTTTTATCTGGCTTAAGCCAAGGAGAGGAATACGCATCATCTAAAACCTTCTTGCTTAAGGCGGATTTAAGCAAAAAAGAAGCGGAGCATGAACACTGATGATTGAAAAGATTTTACGATTCTCTATCCATTATCCTTTAGCCATTATTCTTTTTACGCTTGTAATTACTGGCTTTGGGATCTACTCATTTACCCGTTTGCCTATAGACGCAGTACCAGACATTACAAACAATCAGGTTCAAATTAATACGACCCTTCCTGGATTTTCTCCGATACAAATGGAAAGGCAGGTGACTTATGTCATTGAAACAGCTTTAGCTGGAATTCCTGGCTTACAAATGACGAGATCCTTAACGAGGAATGGATTCTCTCAAGTAACGGCGATCTTTGATGATGAAGTAAACATTTATTTTGCTCGTCAGCAAATTAATGAGCGTTTGAATGAGATTAAAGAAAACATTCCAGATGGAGCAGAGCCCAGAATGGGGCCTATATCCACTGGTCTTGGCGAAGTGTATATGTGGACTGTAGATTACAAGCATCCAGATGGAAAAGGAGCTGAGATCAAAGAAGGTTCGCCTGGATGGCAAAAAGATGGAAGCTATCTTACTCCTGAAGGTCAATTTTTAAAGACAGATTTAGAAAAAGATTCTTACCTTAGGACTGTTCAGGATTGGATTATAAAGCCTCAACTCAAAGGCGTTAAAGGCGTTGCTGGCATTGACTCTATAGGAGGATATGTTAGGCAATATCATGTTGAGCCAAATATAGAACGCATGATTGCTCTAGGATTAAGTTTTAACGATATCATTGCAAGCATTGAAAAAAATAATACAAGCGTAGGGCCTGGTTATATTGAGAAAAAGGGTGAAAGTTTCCTGATCAAATCCGATGAACGGCTAGATGCTCCTAAACAAATTGAAACTATTGTTTTAGCTTCAAGAGATGGGATTCCTATTAGGGTAAGAGACATAGCTGAAGTCAGTATTGGAAAAGAGATGAGGACTGGCAGCGCAAGCGAAAATGGGCATGAGGCTGTTGTTGGAACTGCACTTATGTTAATCGGATCTAATAGCCGAACAGTGTCTCAAGCTGTAGATATTAAGCTAAAGGAAATCAACAAGACTCTGCCCTCAGATATTGAAGCGAAATCTGTTTTAAATCGGACTAAGCTTGTCAATGCAACGATTAAGACGGTTTCCAGTAATTTGTTTGAAGGAGCCCTTTTAGTTATTGCCGTTTTATTTCTTTTTTTGGGTCAATTTAGAGCCGCTCTTATTACGGCAATGGTGATTCCTCTCTCTATGCTCATGACAGCAACAGGGATGGTTCAATCTAAGATTAGCGGCAATCTCATGAGTCTAGGTGCTTTAGATTTCGGTTTAATTGTAGACGGAGCCGTTATCATTACCGAGAATTGTCTAAGGAGACTAACACAGAGACAGCATCTAGAGGGAAGAATATTAGAATTAAACGAACGTCTTCATGAAATTTTAGAGGCAAGCAAAGAAATGATCCAGCCGACTGTTTTTGGTCAGGCCATCATTATCACAGTCTATATTCCCATTTTGACGCTCACTGGCGTTGAAGGGAAAATGTTTCACCCAATGGCTATGACTGTCATCTTTGCTCTTATCTCAGCTTTTATCCTTTCACTTACATTTGTTCCCGCAATGATAGCTGTTTTTGTTAAAGGTCATTTAAAAGAAAAAGAGAACAAAATCGTTGAATACTCAAAGAAGATTTATAGCCCAGTCTTAGAGAAAAGCCTAAAATTTCCATGGATTGCAATCACAAGCGGAGTAGTCATTTTCTTGTCGTCCTTGCTTGTTTTTTTACAATTAGGACAAGAATTTGTGCCGACATTAGATGAAAAAGACATTGCTATGCATGCGATGCGAATTCCAAGCACTTCTCTCACTCAATCCACTGAAATGCAAACGATGATAGAGCAAGCGATCAAACAATTTCCTCAAGTAGCCTATGTCTATTCAAAAACAGGGACAGCCGAAATGGCTTCTGATCCTATGCCGCCTAACGTATCGGATACCTTTATCATTCTTAAGCCAAAAGATGAATGGCCAGATCCAAGCCTTGAGAAATCCTCTTTAATAGAAATGATCCAGGAAAGACTGAGTAAGATTCCTGGTCATAACTATGAATTTACCCAACCCATAGAGATGCGTTTTAATGAATTGATCTCTGGTGTGAGAAGTGATCTTGCTGTAAAAATCTATGGGGATGATTTTGACGTGATGCAAAAGACAGCGGATGAGATTGCTGGAATCTTAAGAAAAATCCCTGGTTCCGCTGATGTAAAAATCGCTCAAACAAAAGGTTTGCCTGTATTAGATGTTAAAATTGACAGAGAAGCCGCTAGCCGATTAGGTATCAATGTTTCAGATGGATTAGAGGTACTGTCTATCGCAGCAGGAGGAGGGAAAGCAGGTCAAATCTTTGAAGGAGACAAACGTTTTGATATATTGGTTAGATTGCCAGAACTGCAAAGAGAGGATATTAAATCTCTCGCAAATTTACCCGTTCCATTACCTCAAAAAGAAAATGCTAACGATAAAACAAAGATTCACTATCCATATGTTCCATTAAGTGAGATTGCTACCTTGCAAGTCTCTGATGGATTAAATGAAATTAGACGGGAAGATGGCAAAAGATTTATTGCTGTCCAAGCAAACGTTCGTGGAAGGGACTTGGGTTCTTACGTAGAAGAAGCCAAACAAAAAATCCAAGAGAAGGTAAAAATTCCAGATGGATATTGGATTGTCTGGGGAGGTCAATTTGAAAACTTAATCTCAGCACGGCAACGTCTTTTCATTGTCATTCCTGTTTGTTTAGGTCTCATCTTTTTACTTCTTTACGCAGCTCTTAATTCTGTCAGATATTCGCTTCTAGTATTTACAGGAGTTCCTTTAGCTTTAACTGGAGGGATTTTAGCTTTATGGCTAAGAGACATGCCATTCTCAATTTCTGCAGCTGTTGGATTCATAGCTTTGTCTGGGATAGCTGTGTTAAATGGTCTTGTTTTGATTACATGCATCAACCAACTCTTAGCCGAAAAAGATGACTTGGAGTTAGCTGTTAGAGAAGGTTCTTTAATGCGGCTTCGTCCTGTTCTCATGACAGCTTTAGTCGCCTCTTTAGGATTTGTTCCTATGGCTCTTGCAACAGGAACAGGAGCTGAAGTTCAAAAGCCTTTAGCGACAGTCGTCATTGGAGGTTTAATTAGCTCAACGCTCCTTACTCTTATATTGCTTCCTGCTCTTTATCACCTCTTTTCTCCTTCCCATTTCAAAAAGAGTAAATATTTGATGTTTAACGGAAATGGAAAATCATGAACCTAACTCAAGATTCTAAATTTAAATGGCTTGTTTTTTCTCTGGCATTAGTTGGGGCATTTGAATTTCTGTCACTATCTGGATGGAATTTGCCTCGCATGATTGCCTTTCCTTTCTTCCTTGGAATCATATTATTTATAGGCCACCAAACTCTGAAAGAGGGATTTCAAGCCTTATTTCAGTTGAATTTCAAAAGCATTAACTTTCTGATGACCATTGCTGTATTTGGCGCATTTTACCTTGAGAAATACGAAGAAGCAGCCATTGTGATCGTTTTGTACAATTTAGCAGAAAAACTTGAAGATTTTGGAATCCAAAAAAGCAAGATTTCACTCAGTAATTTAACAGAAAAAATGCCAAAAACTGCCTTGATTAAAGGTAGGGAATTTCCAGTTCCAGTCAATGAAGTAAAGCTAGATGACATATTAATCATAAAACCTGGCGATATGATCCCTTTAGATGGAGAAGTGTTAAAAGGGTTTACAGCCGTTGATGAGTCAGCTATTACAGGAGAACCTATTCCAAAAGACAAGATAACAGGAGACACCGTCTTTGCTGGGACGTTAAATAAACAAGGATATATTGAAGTTAAAGTAACCAAACTGGCCAAGAATACCTCCTTGGCAAAGATACAAGAGATCACATTCCAGGCTTATCAGGCAAAAGCAAAAACACAAAAATTCATTGAAACATTTTCAAGTTATTATACTCCATCCGTCATCTTGCTTGCCCTTATATGGATGATTGTCCCCCCTTATTTTTTCTCTGTCCCCTTTATTCAGAGCTTCCAAAACGCTTTAACATTACTTGTAATCGCCTGCCCATGCGCTCTAGTAATATCCACTCCAGTCTCTATATATTCTGCCATTGGAAACGCTGCAAATAAAGGAGTTTTAATTAAAGGAGGTCGTTACTTAGAAGCTATGGGAAAAATTAAGGCTATCGCTTTAGACAAAACAAGGACTCTAACATTTGGGAATCCGATTGTCACAGATGTGATTCCTTTCGGATCTCATACAAAAGAGCATATTTTGAGCTGTGCGGCTGGTATTGAAGTTCAATCAGAGCACCCTCTTGCAAAAAGCATTGTTAGTGCTGCTAAAACAGAAAAGTATACTCCTCACAGGATTGAAAATTTTCAAATTAAAATAGGAAAAGGGGCTCAGGCTGATTGTCTGGTTTGCGATGATAAACACCATTGCTTAGGCAAACTAGAGTTTATTTTAGAAGAGCATCATGTCCCACAAGAGGTAATAGATCAAATTGATGCTCTTCAAAATGAGGGAAAGACAGCAATTATCATCTGTACCAATAAGGAAGTGGAAGGAGTTATTGGGCTTCTAGATGAAGTTCGTCCAGAAAGCAAAGAAGTGGTTGAACAGATTAAAGATTACGGCGTGAATCCAGTCATGCTAACAGGAGATAATTTAATATCTGCTCAGGCTATTGCTAAAATGATAGGAATATCCGAAGTAAAAGCAGGTCTTCTCCCAGAGGAAAAAGCTAAAGAAATACAAATTCTTTTATCCAAATATGGTTCCGTTGGAATGGTAGGTGATGGTATTAATGATGCCCCAGCTCTAGCTTTGTCAAGTGTAGGAATAACAATGAGCGAATTAGGGAGCGATACCGCCATTGAAGCCTCATCCATTGTTATTCTAAGTGACTATCTAAAAAAAATCCCGTTTCTAATAAATCTTGGAAGAAAAGCGTTAACAACAATCCGTATGAATATATCCATAGCTATATTGATAAAACTTCTCTTTATTTCACTGGCCATGTTTGGAATGAGTAATCTCGCCTTAGCGATTTTTGCCGATGTTGGTGTAACCGTAATGGTAATCTTAAATAGCCTAAGACTTTCTAAGGTCTAAGTTGGCTAAAGACCAATTCTTGCAGCAGGATTGTCCTTCCACAGATCTCTAGATCGAATGTATTTCTTAAGCGTGTCGGATCTTTTGTGTCCTGTTTGCTTCATAATGGCATATTCCTGAATTCCTGCCATTGCAGCAGTTGTAGCAAAACCCGCTCTTAAGCTATGACCAGATAACTCAGCGGCCATCTCTTTACTGGAAGCATATTTTTTTATAATGGTAGCAACAGCATGAGAAGTCATAGCTTCAGTAGATTTCTGTCCATGTCTATTGATAGGCATAAAAAGCGGGCCTTCTTGAAGGTTTCCTATGTCAATCCAATCTTGCAAAGCTCGGACAGGACAAGTAGAAGGATTCGATCCATAAGGAATGGCAACTTCTCTCCCTTCTCCCTGCTGATCTGTTTTCGATCGCTTTAATTTAACGATGTATCCATCACGAACAAGCTTTAAATCCTCAATTTGCAGAGAAACGAGCTCTGAACGACGGAATGCTCCAGCAAATCCAAGAAGAAGCAACGCTTTATCCCTAAATCCTATCAGCCTTTCCTTGCTCCCTGTTTTAATCTGTATGGTATCAACCATTCTTCTAAGGTCTTCGATTAAAATAGGCTCTTTTCCTTTCTGAGCAGTACCATGAGTGTTTTTGATCCCCTTCCATGTTTCTTGGATAGCTGGGTGCCTTCTATTAAAATCCATACCAGCAACTTGATGTGCCTGGCTAATCGCGCTAAGCCTTCGTGCCAATGTCGATGTTTTTAAAGGCTGTTGCTGAGTTCCCTGATGATCTATAAATGATTGAGAGGCTCTGTCAGCTAGATAACAAGCAACAGTTCGCGGATCCGCGGGCATAGATTTCAATCCCCTCGACTGGCACCAAAAGTCAAAGTCTTTCCAATCCGAGCTGTAGCTCTTCATCGTATTTTTGGATCGTGAATTTTTTGCGTAGTCTTGAGCGATTTTTGAAACTACAGCCAAGTTTGCCAAAACCTCTTGCCCATCAATGATAGTGCTTACTTGAAATGGAACTTCTTGACCGTTCACTTGTACGACTAAATGCTGCATTTGAAACCTCTGTTGGCTGAAAACTGCGGCCAATTTCTAACCTTCGATAAATATACATTATCGAACGTTAGAACATTTATGTAAAGTAATATCATATGACAAAGTGACTGTATTACAGTATTTCATAAAATCGTTAAGTTGCATGATTTTTACATTAAAATTCTTGCAATATTCCGAGATTATGGTATACTTAATTACAGGAGGATATGGAAATGACAGCATTACAAGAAATCAGGACTCATCTGAATCCAGGACAAGTCTATAGACGATCAGACATTGAAAAATGGTCGAATGCTGTTGATCGTCATTTGAATCAGCTTCAAGAAGAAAAAGCTCTGCTTAAGCTAGCAGGTGGAATGTACTATTGTCCAAAGGAATCTCCGTTTGGGCCAGTGCCTCCAACCGACGATGAACTTGTAAAAGCTTTCCTGAAGGATGATAGATTTCTCCTAATGACTCCTAATGCCTATAACAGTTTAGGTGTTGGAACCACTCAACTCTATAATGAAACTATCGTATACAACCATAAGCGACATGGTGTCTTTCAATTGGGAATGCGATCTTTTCGATTTGTTTTAAAACACCACTTCCCATCGGATCTTAATGAAGAATTTTTGCTGGTTGATCTTGTAAATCATATCGATCAATTGGCTGAAGACCGAGAACGGATCTTAAGTTTTGTAAAGACAAAAGCACAATCAATGAATCAAGAACATCTTAAAAATGCCCTTTTAAGCTACGGTGGAGTACGCGCAAAAAAAGAGCTCAAATCCATCGCGGAAATATAGACAATGACCGACTATTTGCATAATCACCCAAATTTCAACGACCTCATATTGATTTTATCAAATGAATTGTCCATCAGCCCTATCCTTATAGTTAAGGATTATTGGATAATGCATTGTCTTTACGGACTTCAAAGTCAGGGTCTGGATTTTCAAATGAAGGGAGGGACTTCTCTTTCTAAAGGGTATAATCTCATCCAACGCTTTTCTGAGGACATAGACATACTCATAGAACCACCTAAAGAAATATCCGTTTATGTAGGACGAAATCAAAATAAGGATATTCATAGGGATAGCCGCCGACATTTTTATGATTGGCTCGCGCAAAACATCAAAATAGACGGAATTTTAAAAAGTGAGCGAGATAAGGCATTTGATGACGATAAGTATAGAAGCGGCGGAATCAGGCTTTATTACCGAACATCTTACAACCATCCAAAAGACATCAAAGATGGGATTCTTTTAGAAGTTGGATTTGATGATGTCACACCAAATTTCCCAAAAACAGTGAGTTCTTGGGCATATGACTATGCTGAAAAGAAGGTAGACATCCTCGATAATCGAGCTAAAAATGTCCTTTGCTATCATCCTGGATATACACTTGTTGAAAAGCTTCAAACCATCTCTACGAAATTTCGGAAACAACAGGCACAAGGCACGTTTTCCGAGAATTTTATGCGGCATTATTACGATGTCTATTGTTTGCTACAAAATCCAGAAATCCAAGAATTCATTTTAACACAAGAATATAAGGATCACAAAGAAAAGCGATTTCGCAGTGGGGACAATCCGATCATAGTGGAGAATGAAGCGTTTTTTCTTCGAGAAAAAGAAACCAGACTGAAATATCAGAATGAATATGAGCAAAGTCAATCTCTCTATTACAAGAGGAAACCTACTTTTCAAGAAATATTGGAGCTGATAGAGAAATTTTCCGTGTTACTGTAATGCAGTAACACAAAGCGCTGAAAACGGGAAAACACAATAAGACAGTATTAAAGTAATACTGCATGACAGAATTACTCACATACTCTTTCAAGATAGACTCGGTCCTTAACGCTATATCCATAGCCATCTCTAAGGCGTATTCTCACAATCAAGTCTCTTCTTTCAAGTTCGGCAATCAAATCTTTGATAGTTTTAGTGCTGAGCCCTGTAATTTCTTCGAAAACCGCCATACTTATTGGGGCTGAAAAACCTTCAGGAATTCCATGTAAATCTTTTAACTCATGATGAAAATGCTGAGGGGTGGCCAAAAGATCACGTTTGCCACAAATAAGGTTTCCTAAATGATTTATCGGCCACATAAGGAAAGAGTAAGTACGAGCATTTTTATGAGCTGGGTTAAGATATTCTGGATAAAGACCATTTAATTCTTCTATATGACGCTCCTCAAAGTCTTCTAGCAATGAAATTTGATGCTCCAATTTTTCTATATCTTCTAATATTGACTGTCTTAATGCTTTAATTTTTTCTTCTTTCTCCAAAATCTTATTAGCAATCACTGTAATCAAGATAGCCAAGCCAGGCCTTTCCTTAAATGTTTTCTCAGTCTCAGGGTGAACATCAACGCAATTCATTATAAGCTCCTTATATAAAATACAGTGTTATTGTATTACAGTATTTCTGTGTCATCACATGACAACACTTCTTAATGACAGTCCTTAAATCCTACTCACAAAAACCATTTTAGGCAATAAAATTGATCACTCTTGATCGAAATATATCTTGCATTGAAATCATAAATTCTGCTTTGATACGATTTTGAAAACTTAACAATTCTATGGAGAACGAATGGAAGGCATTCTAGAAGTCGATGAAGCTTGCAAATACCTCAAGATGTCTAAAGTTACCTTGTATAGACACGCTCGAAATGGAGTGATCCCAGCCTTTAAAGTTGGTGGATCATGGAAATTTAACAAAAACTCTTTGGATGACTGGATTCAACAACGCGTAAAAGAAGATACAGCCGCACGCTCTTTAAAAAACACAACTCAACCAAAAGAAGCACCCTCAAAACGTAAAAAAACAACAACTCGTAGGGGGAGCAAATGAAAGTAATAAGCTGTGTTGGAGCAAAAGGCGGAACAGGAAAATCTAGTATTTCCCTACTGACTGCTTGGGAGCTCGCAAAATCGCATAAATCAAAAGTGGCTCTTCTTGATGCAGACGTTCAAGGAACAAGCTTTTCAGCCAAAGCTATGAACCCAGAAATTCCTTTTGATGTCTTCTCCGTAGGAAACAAGACTCAGCTTTGGGAAAAGGGTAAACAATTATCAGAAGGCGGATATCAATATCTCATCATAGATGGAAATCCGCGATCGATTCACGAAGATCCTGATTTAATAAAAATGATAGCCAAACTAAGCGACCTAACTTTGATCGTTTCTAGACCATCCCCAAGAGATTTGAAGGCTCAACTCAAATATGTAGAGATGGTCAAAGCAGAAACAAGCGGCGAAGTTCGCATTCTATGGAACTTTTTCCAGAAAAACACTGGAGCCCATAAAGATGGGATCCCAGAAGGAGAAAAACTACTTAATCTTAAAAGCCTACAAACCCAAATTGGATTGCGCATTGCTTATCAAGATATAGGCTATTCAGAATCCTATATTGGATCTCTTGGAAACAAAGAAGCCACGACAGAAATCCGTGCATTAGGTAACGAAATCAAGAGGTTGATAGATGGGAAAAAATAAACGCGTCCAAAGAAGCATGACTCACGTTGGCAATGCACAGCAACAAACAGAACAGACAACCGCTGATAAATTTGCCTCAACTCAAGACTTGGCCCAACCAAAACAAGTCAAACAGCCCTCTTCAGCAGGAAGAATAAACCCTCAGTTAAGCTGCACTGTTACCCCAGAAGATAAACAGCTTTTAGATGAGCTGACTGTTTTTGCCACAGTCAAACATGGGAAGGCTGTAAACGTATCATCAATCATCCGAGCCTTAATCCGTAATGGGTGGAAAAATAAAGATGCTTTGGAATTTGAATGAAAACCAGCAATGAATTGAGGAAAGGGTCCCGATAGATGAAATCAGAAACAGAAACTATTGAAAAGAAGTGCCTCTTCGTTATCAAAACAAAAGAGTCTCCTTTTAAAGCAATACATGACCACATAAAACAATTAAATGGTTTTTACAATAGTGTTGGATGGTTTATAGAAAATAAACATAAAGACGCTGTATCTCATATTTGCGAAACAGCAAATCTTCGTTGCATCGACTTTCCTCTTTCAGAAAGTTTTGAAAATTTTAGGAGACAACACAACCTCTCTTATTTCGCTGAAAAATCATTTAAAAACCGATTAGAAATCGATCGCATCAAGGATTCTCTTAAGATTCCAACGAGCTTGGAAATTGACGAATTGGATGAGGAGCTACGTAAACACCTAGAACAAATACCAGAAGGTCGTAAACTTTTCGATTTGATTAGTGAGCACGATGCTTTACAGAAACACATTCACCGCGTCGAAGAAGAAGAAAAGCTAACTAAACTTCATTTGGACACGAGCGGATCTTTTAAATTTCTTTTAGAACCTGCTTCGGAAGAACAAATTCGCGAAGAAATCCAGAATACATCTCCTGGAATCAATGTTGGTTTTAAAATCGGAGACATTGATCTTAAAATCCCTGGGGGTGCTATATCTATTTTAGCGGCTCCCACATCTCACGGAAAGACAACACAGCTTATTAACTTCTCTCTCGGAGCACTTAATTACCCATGCCAAGAAGACAAAAGCGTCTATTTTTTTAGCTACGAAGAAAGCCGAGCATCTATTTTTTCATTATTTCTGAATACTTATATTGGAGAACACCTTTCGATCAATAACAGAGAATCTATTAAGGGTTTTTTTCGATTTGGCGATATGAGATATATGACAAGTGAAGGAAGACCCAGGACTATTTTTCCTTCAAAAAAAGAAGCATTCTTTAATGAATTAATCAAAACGGGTCGCTTAAACATTTTTTATTCGGAATTCTCAGCCCAAGAGTTAGTCTCTGCTATACGCTTCCTTAAAAAAAATACCAATGTTGGATTGATCTGCATTGATTATATGCAGCTTTTAAAACTTAGCTCTGGAACATTAGCAGGAAATCGACAAGAGGAGTTAAAACAAATTTGCCTCTTATTGAAAGATTGCGCTGTAGAAACAGGTCTTCCTATATTACTCGCAGCACAGTTTAGTCGGCAAGTAACATGTGAAGCAGATCTGAGCCCAATTCACATCAGTGAGGCTGGTGATATAGAGCGCGTCGCTAATCTAATCTTAGGGTTTTGGAATAGAAACTTTGAGGGTTTTAAACGTGAAGGGAATATAGGAAAAGACAACAAAAAATCTCCTAAAGAATCCGCAATTTATATGGAAATTCTTAAAGGGAGAGAAACTGGTGCAGGTCACTTTGAAGTATTCGATTTCAATGGAAATTCAGGGAAGCTGAGTAACCGAAAGCCTAAAACGAATGAGTATCATAAAGGTGTTCGATTAGACGATTAATTCTTAAAGGGTTCTTATGGATTGTAATTCAGGCGAAGTAAACCAAATGGAACGAGGTTCAGATCTGGAATTGATTGAAGGTTTTGGCTGTAGTGGAACGTACAAAGTATCCATTATTCGAAATCGAAAAACTGGTATTCCTATTGCAATAAGACAAGTCGATATCGTTGACGGAAAAGAAGTTGAATGCCAGGCAAGTGACCTTAAAAAATACAAAATGCAAATCCCAAAAGGTTTCCAAAACGCAGATTTGGATGTCTTAAAGCTTCGTGATGGTCATACAGGAGATTTTGTTGGTTACGTAGACATCGCTCAAGATCTAGATATTTTTCCAGGAATTTCCGTAACCGTTCCAAAAAGAGATGTTAGCAAGGTGCAGTCAATGATAGAATCATTGAATGATCTTGAAGAAAAAGAGAAAGAAACAATGAAAAAATCCATAGAAGATATGAAAAAAAATGAAGAGCCTGAGTTGCTCTCGATGAATCAAGTTGCTCAAACTCTAGAAATGATTCTTTCACCAACTCAAGAGATCATACCTCCAAAATTTTACAACAATATAAATGAAAAACTCGAATTTGGTATAGCAAGAGTTGTCGGAGATAAAATTCCACATCTGCAAAAACTTTTGGACGATCTTTTTATTACTCAAATAGATTCAACAAAATATTTATTACAATCCGAAATTAAAATTAGCCAAACAAAATCATTAAAACTTGAACACCAATTACATGCAACAAGCGAAGAAGAAGCTAAAAAAATAGGGCGTGTTTTAAAAAGAAAAATTGAAAATGCAATTCTCAAAGCTTGGTTAGGTTGTTGGTCTATGGCCAACAAAAAAAGAAAATTTACGTTTACGTGCCATTTAACCGAAATAATGAATGAGTGCCACCCAGACAGAGATAAGGAAGTCTATTTTAACTCATCAGAAAAAAAAGAGTTTTATGAGCACTTAAGGATGCTGGAAAACACAAAACTCAGTTACACAAACACATTCAAAGTAAGGGGTAAAGAAAAATACGAATCTTATGAGATAAGAATGTTAGAAATTCACAAACATAGCGGGGATAAAGATGAAACCCCAATAAATATAACAATGACTGTATTTAATTCTGCAGCATTCCAATATGGAAAATTAGCTTTTGTTGCATTCGGAGTGAAACATAAAACACTAGGGTTACATGCCGATGATGTTTTTTTAGCTACGTTATTTCAAATCAGAAAAAACCAAGCAATGAACTTAGACGTAATATCTATAGATAGAGACACTTTGATTGAGAGGGCTGGACTTTCAAAAACGAATAAATCAAACAAATCTCATGCAAATAAATTATTATTAAACAAACTTAAACGTTATCTTGACGCAGGAATTTTACTATCTATACCTCAGAAAATAGAGGATACCGTATTCCTAAAAATACGATAGATACAAAATTTCCACTCTGTCGTTGAGTTAAGAAATCTGGGTGTTTAAGTTATAGGATCTGGGTGTTTAAGTTATAGAATCTGGGTGTTTAGGTTATAGGATCTGGGTGTTTAAGTTAGCTTTTTCTCTCGGTAAAGTACCCTCTTAAGTTATTAAGTCATTAAGATATTAATAACGGTGTCTCTCTCCGCTTAAGGCGGAGCGACACCTATAAAAAATTCGTTCGTCTTTTTCCGATATTCCGAATTTTCTCTCTAATTATACACAAAAAATGATTCACAAGAGTCACAGGTATCTTATATGGTTTTTCTTTAATAATGGATATAGGTGGTGTATGAAAAAAACGCAAAAGCAGAAAAAAGAACAGAAGAATGAAATTGTGCAAATGGATGACTATGAGAAGTCTATGATTTCCAATTGGAAGAAAATCGATCAAGCCCTCAGTCCATTAAAATGTACGCAGAAGGAAGATGGATTCCTTTTGGAAACACTGTCAGGGAAAGGTAGTGAACAAGATCAAAATGATTTAGTCCACGCAGGCGTTTGTTTAGCCACTGGAACTAAATCATCGATTTTTGGGACAATTCTTATAAACTCTTGTTTGAATGCTGCTGGGTTAAGAATTAAAGAGATGAAAAAAAGTGAAGCTCAGCAAGTTCTTGGTTCCATTTTAGATACTTTGCATTCACTCAAGCCATGTGATGAAATAGAGGGAATGATTGTGACGAGGTTAATTTCCTTAAACTTCTTAATTTCAAAATCACTGAATCTTTCTGTTATTGAAAACCAGTCTCTTGAAGGTCAGGAAATATACACAAACCGCTCATCTAAATTAATGCGTCTTTTTAATGAAACATTAGAATCTCTCATGAAATATAGACGCAAGGGAGAGCAAAAAGTTATCGTTCAGCACGTAAACGTAAATGACGGGGGGCGTGCTATTGTTGGTAATTTTGATGCAAATGGGGGTGGGGGTGGTAGATAAAAATAGTGGAGGTACCCCATGAGTCGGGAGTGTGGAGCAAAAGTTAGGTCGAATAATTACGCTCCATGTAGACGTGTTGCTATGGCTAATGGACGTTGTCATTTTCATGGAGGAAAAAGCACTGGAGCAAAAACAATAAGGGGAAAACTAACTCAAAAGATGGCATCATGGAAGCATGGTTTTTACTCAAAAGAAGCGATAGAGGAAAGAAGAAGTGTTAAAAAGATGCTAAAAGATCAAAAAGACTTTTTGGGAGCAATTTTGAGTCAGTCATCGAAAAGACTCATCTGATTCTTTGGAACCGGATAGACAGCTTCTATAGCCATTCGTATAGCTTCAGAAACAGTTATCTGCCTACCTTCTTGCGTACTCATACGAAGAGCCATATGTTTAACTCTTTCTGCTTGGTGTTTTGAAAGAACGACTGATAGCCTGGTTCCATCTTTTATTTCTTTAGGACGACCCATTACACCCCCGTTAAGTAGTAAGTTACTACCATAAAGGAGGGATGTGGAAATGTTCAAGCTTTTTTCAGACCTTTGAGTGTATAATTTTTTCATTTTTTTCATGCTTAAAGTAAGTTTTCCTATGATGTTGACCAGGTTTTTGCATCATGGAATAGACGCTCCATGATCCAAAAGGATTTTTACAATATAGCTTTTGTAGAAATATTGGGCATTTGTTACTGACGGTAAATCTAATGCGAGCCACAGAGAACATAAATCCAGAGCCTTTTCATAGTTTGTTGAGTTTAACCCTTCTTTAGGAATCCAAGAATTTGGATTTGCTCCTTTTTCTAGAATATAAGAAAGCATTTCGAGAGCTGGAAATGAATGGTTGAAGCAGTTATCAATGTTTTTACTTTCGTCTTGCACGAAATTGAAAGCGTGTCTGACATAATGGCTATCAGAAAAATCTAAACCTTGCTCGACAACAAAATCAATAGATTCAAGTTTTTGACTGTTTATAGCCGCATTTATAAATTTATACATGGTTTTTATTTTAGGATTACCTCCATTAGCTATTAAATATTTAGCCATATCTAAATTTCCGTTTTCGATTGAAAGATATAATGAATAGCCTTCTGAGACATTGGCATCAACTCCCATCTCGATAAAACGAACAATCAAATCTTCAATGTTAAAGTAACATGCGGTTATAAGCGGAGAAAACACTTCTGGTCCACCTGCGACATCAATTCCGCGTCCTAAGAGGATATACGCTATTTGAATCTCTTCATCGGATGGGTTTATTTTTGGTCCCTGCTTAACTCTAGCGTGAAAAAGAAGTCTTTCCAGGGCGTTTATTTTTTGAGGTGATCCCTTCATGTAGGGGTCTCTTTGATGAATGTTTTCACAATATGTTGCTATGATTAACGCCGCTTTAAAGTCTCTCATTTCGATAGCGTAATTTAATGCAGACCATCCAAAAGGGTTTTTTGCGTATTTTTTTAACGATGATTGGATCTGATTCAGATCAAAGTTGTTGTGATCTATTAGATCGAAACAATCTACTTTTTCAATATTTGCATGGCAAAAATTAACAGATGAAATTGAGCATAAAATAGACATTACAATTTTTGTTAAACAAGACACTTGTTTTTACCTTTTTGGTTTAAATTTATTTGTTTTTTCTAAAGGATAACAAAACAAGCATTAAAATAGTACTCATAATCATTATTTCGGACCCATCGTCTGTGTAATATCACTATGAGACTCCTTACCCTTGTATCTTTGGAGGTACACATGGGTAAGGAACCGCATAATAGAAAGAAAACACCCGTTCGTAAGGCTTTTGGATTGAAGGTGCGAATGCGAAGATTTGAAATCGAAATGACTCAGGAGGAGTTAGCTGAAAAGGCGGATTTGCATCCAACTTATGTTGGGTCAGTTGAAAGAGGCGAAAGGAATATAGCAATTGAGAACATCATATCTTTGGCAAAAGCTTTAGGATGTTCCCCGAAAGATCTCATGCCTGATTAAGAACACTTTCATTCTGGCATGAGGTCTTTTGGTTAGAGTTCAAGAGCTCTGGCGATTCTAACTAAACTATTTATTGAGGGATTACGCTGAGCTCGCTCTATTCCCAAACATAGTGACGTGAAAGCCCGATTAGGCTGTAATACAGTAGTACTATAATACGATAACACACAATCTCGAAGGAGTTTCAATGAGATCTAGCCGCGACCAATTTTCTTTTGATGATAATTGTTTTCTCTTTTTAAACCTTAAAATAGATGGCTCTCTCTTTCATCAACTTCCTATACAATTAGCTCCAGGGATTTCCTTGGCCTCCACACCGCAACATGCGCTAGCACAAGCAGCAGGAAAAGGCTCAACCGAACGAGAAAACATAGCCTTAGCTGAATGGGTTTATCCAGGCTTTTGCTTAGGAATGGGCATTGTTAATGCTTGCATCAAAATAGATTCGTCCGTTCCAGCTAACTTAAGAAATCGCTATTTCTGGTTTATGATGTCAGCGTTATATTTAACTAAACCTCTCTATATAAACATCTCTGGAAGCTTTTCTTATGGTAATGAGGAAGAAGGTTTTCTTGGTAGAACACCTAGCAGGATTCTGAAAAAATCTAACATTTCTCTTAACACTTTCTTCAGCCATGCCAATGGAGAGAATCTGCTACAATACAATGAAGAAGACTTCAAACAAGCTGGTGTATATTTTGCGCGCTTCGTAGAGATCTTCAATTCAAGGAAGACAGCATCTCGCCCGTATTATGTTTTAAAAGCCTTCTTTGAGGCTACTCTTTGGGAGCAGTCAACCTATGCAAGCACTTCTTTTTCGAAACTCCTTCCTCTGATTGATGCTTTTACTGGAAATCCAACGCACAAGCATGAACTAAAGGCATCAACCAGATTAAGCTTGTTTCTTAAAGAATTGCCGAGCAAGTTTTTGAAAAATCC
>CAZOAX010000004.1:0-20343 GCA_964577735.1 uncultured bacterium | reverse complement strand
ACCGGGACCGATGTTGCCATGGAAACAGCTGATGTAACCCTTGTAAAAGGAGATCTTCTCGGAATTGCAAAAGCCATTTCCTTAAGCCAAGCTATGATGAAAAACATCCGGCAAAACCTCTTCTTTGCCTTTATCTATAACATTGCCAGCATCCCCCTTGCGGCAGCCGGCCTTCTTGATCCCATGATCGCCGCCCTTGCAATGAGCCTCAGTTCCGTTTCAGTCATTGTAAATGCGCTGCGATTACGTTTCTTTCATTTCTTTTGACATAAAGAAACCCCCATTATAAAAAGTATTTAACATGATCTGATAAATAGATCTCGGTCACTCAAAATTAGATTTAAGGAAAATTATGAAAAAATTAATGACTTCAATAATGGCTTTGTTGCTTCTTTGCACAGGGTCTGCCCAAGCAGGGTACCAGCAAGATTGCTGCATTCCTAGTGATCCTTGCTGTAGCAATGATTCATGGTATGTCGGAGGCTTTGCCGGCGCGAACTGGTTGACTGGCAATCGTCACCAAGGTTGTTTTTCTGGTAAGACAAGATATCAAACAGGATATGCTTTAGCCGTTTCTGTCGGTCGGACCATCGGCTGTGATTTCCGTGCTGAATTTGAATACATCTACCGTAACAATGAGTTTAAAGGCAACACAGATTGCGATTTCTGCGCTCCTCGAGGAGATGTATGGTCTAATGCCTACATGCTTAATGGATTCTACAATATCTCATTATGCAATGATTGGTGCTTACAGCCTTTTGTCGGTCTTGGTATCGGCTATGCCACTCATCGCATAGACTTAAAGCGTAATGCATTTATATGTGAGAACAGTAACAAGAAGAACGGTTTTGCATGGCAGGTGATTGCTGGTGTGGAATATCCATTCTGCGACAACATTGCGATTGCTCTTGAGTATCGTTTCTTCCAAAGTCAACTCAAAAACCTTTATAGCCAAACTCTTGGCGCTGGCTTGAGATACAGCTTCTAAAGTAATCCCCACATCAAATGTGGGGATCTCAAGTTTGGCGGTTTATTATATAATTTGGGCTTTTCTGACTTTGTGGATCGTGCACGATAATACGTGCACTAATGCGTGCTCGGCCCTTCGGAGGGTCACCTACACACCTTCGGGCCTGCGCTGCATTTCCACTTTGTCATAAAAGCCGCGGTGGCAGCAAATGGGATTTGCTGCAAAATATGCCCGCTTTGAAAGCGGGCCAAAAAGCAGCTTGTAGCTGCTTTTCCATTCGCAAGATCTTCTTGCGAGTAGTTACATACGACAGGCAGCCGACAGGCTGATCGTCGTCACCGAGGCTTTTATGGCACAGCAGAAATGCAGCGCAGGCCCGAAGGTGTGTAGGTGACCCTCCGAAGGGCCGAGCACGCATTAATTGACCGTCATTCGACGGTCAATGATCGGCAAAGCCAGAAAAGCCCAAATTCCATTAATTATTTTAGCAGAAGCTTATTATTTCAATCAAAACCGCCAAACTTGAGAATCCCCACATCAAATGTGGGGATTCTTCTCTCAGTTATAAGAGATCTGCTGGAATAACGCGCACTTTTTTGTATTGAAATGGCGTAGTTGCATTACCTATAACTGTACCCGCACCTGACAAAACTGTGTTCGTATCGGCAGTTGTTGGAAACTCTGTGGACACACGATGTACTGATTCTATAGTGTTTTTGTCTATAACACGTAGTTCAGCTGTGAAACGATCAAAATCTGAAACATCCACATCACAGCACTCATCTACTGCAACCGGAAGAGTTCCCCACTCAACCATAGTTAAAGTAATAATATCCTTTTTTATTTGCCAAGCTCCAATAGCCTGACTGTAATATCCAGAAGTAATTGGAGTAATAGAGGATGTTGAATCGGCAGCCCAAACTGTGCCGTCCGCATGAAGCTGCAATTGGTACATAACATTACCAATATCAGTCAATGTCCGAATAGCAACGTAACTTCCAACTACATCGCATCGATCTACAGCTGAAGCCGAAGCGACCAGTGTTAGAGCCAAACACAGAGAACGAATCATATTTTTCATTAACATACCTTTCTTTAATAAGTTTTTTTTGTGTCTAAATAGATATTAGACTTGAGTCAAGCTAAATCAAAAAAAATTTAAGTGTAAATATTTTTTGTATGAATTTATGAAAAAGGAGTTTGGGGCATGAAGCCACCGGCTTGCATCTTCCACATATGAGCATAGTGACCATCTTTTGCTAAAAGGGCATGGTGTGTCCCTTCTTCGACAACAACGCCTTTATCAAAAACAAGGATCCGGTCCATTTTAGCAAGGGTGGAAAGTCTATGGGCGATCACGATCGTCGTTCGCCCTTCCATGAGGCGCTCGAGACCTTCCTGAATGTATTTTTCGGTGACCGAATCAAGCGCTGAGGTTGCTTCATCCAGGATCAAAATGCGGGAATCTGTCAGCATGGCGCGCGCAATCGCAATCCGCTGCCGTTCGCCACCTGAAAGCTTAGTCCCCCGCTCGCCTACTAAGGAAGCATAGCGATGAGGTGTTTTTTCAATGAATTCGTGACAGTGGGCAAGATTAGCTGCCTGGATCACCTCTTCTTTGGAAGCATCAATCCTGCCATATTGAATATTCTCTTCCAATGTGCGGTGGAACAAAAGTGGATCTTGCGGGATGAGGGCCACTTGTTGTCTGAGTGAATCAAAAGTCACGTTGGCAATGTCTTGTCCATCAATTAAAATTCTTCCTTTTTCGACAGGAAAAAACCGCAGGATCAAATTGATAAAAGATGTTTTTCCAGCTCCTGAATACCCGACAAGGCCTACTTTTTCGCCACCGCGAATTTGAAGTGTTTTGTCTTCAAACAATTTTTTATCGCCATACCGGAAATGAACTTTTTCAAATACAATCTCCCCCTTTTTAACCTCAAGCGGAACGGCACCCTCTACATCATTGATATCAATAGGCGCATTCATAACAGAAAGGGCCTGATTGCAAATACCGACTGATTTGAAAAATTGCGGCATCACGTTACCGGCAATCCATAACACCATGATCACGTTAAAGGTTGTATTGAAAACCTGGATCACTTCTCCAGTTGAGATCTTGTTTTGAGACCAATAGAAAATTAAAAATGTATTGAGGGAGATAATTCCCACAAGAAACAAAATAGAAAAACCCACAAGCATATAGGCCACATACACTTGTGCTTTTTCATTCTTTCCTTGTTCAAGCTTTTGTGAATCCAAAATGCGCAATTTTTCAAAACCAAAACGGGCGAATAAATTGACGGCAAAATTGTTCGTCAGACTATCGACGATCTTGCCTGCTAATCGGCTTCGTTCTTCTCCATGTTCAGAAGAATAGTCCACACATTTTTTTGTAAAAAAGAAACAGATTGAAAAATGCACAATGATCCAAACCCCAAGGATCAGTGCGAAAAATGGATTCACAGGATAGAAGAACAAAAGCACTAATACAGACGACCCGATCGCTGAAATAAACAGCATCACGTTTTGTAAAATAGTAGACACTTGCGTGGTCATGTCTCCCACCTTATTGGCTAGGCTCCCCGCAAAGTGCTCATTGAAATACTTAGGAGAATGATGCTGAATGTGATCGAACATCGTCATTCGGATATCTGCTTCAAGCTTCGGCAACGCTTTCGCTATTAAGAAATCCCGCGCACGAAAACCAATTTCAATGGCTACCCATAAAGCCACTGCTGCAATAAATAGCCCGCCCATATCATCAAACACATGAGAGCGATCCAGTTCATGTTTTGTCATCGTGTCGATAATCAACCGCAAAAGATAAGGCCAAAGCGTAGAATCGATCGACCATGTAAAACACAAAAGAAAAATAAAAAAGAACCGATACGGCTGCAACCGGACAAATTGCCAAATGAATGAAACTAACGACATAATTAAAATATTACCTCAAGCGGGCCTTTTTTGTATCCCCCCTCGAATAATAATAGTTCCAGCGATCATCACGAGTAGAATCCCCAAAAGCTCTCCCATGGTCGGGATGACTCCAAAAATCATCCAGTTTAAGAGCCCCACAAAAACGACGCTTGCATATTGATAAATGCCCACTTGCGAGGCTGTTGCATACTGATAGCTTTTTACAAGCGAAAGTTGCGCAAACAATAAAAACATCCCGGCAGATGATGAAAATAAGGCACTTTCCAAACTTGGATACGTCTCTGCAAACGGCAATAAAGGCACTTGCATCAACATCCCGATCCCTAAATAATAGAAAATGATCCTTAAACCCGGATCTGTTGCCGTCAAAAGTTTCATGATCAAATACGCAACTGCAAGGCAAATCCCTGAAAACAAACCGATCAGATCCCCTGTTTGAGTAAAGATCTCATGAGTGGGCTTAATGATCACAATAATTCCGATGAACCCGATCAAAACCGCAAGCCATGTACTTTTAGGAATAACGGCTTTAAGAAATATAACAGAAAGGATAGGGATAAAGATCGGAGCTGTATTGAAAAGTAAAGTGCCGTTCACAATTGGAATGGATTGAATAGCAATCGTGTAACAAAAACTGGCTATCGTCCCCACAACTGCTCGACTGATCAAAAAAGAATAATGTTCGGATTTCATAAAAGACAAGCTCACAAAAGGCAGAAGAGCCATTGCCCCCGCAAGATAGGCGATAAAACTCACCCAGATAAAAGATCCGCCCTCCAAAGCAAACTTGGTCAAAATCCCAAATACAGCCATACAAAAAAAAGCAAGGAGTGCAAATGCACTCCCTTTAACGATATCCGGCGATTCTTCGATCATTCTTCAACTTATAAAGATCCGATATTTCTTCTGCAATCTACCATTCGTCACTCTCTTCCACTTGACTGTCCGGGTTCATCTTATCCCGTCTATTGGCCATAATATCCTTCATAGAATCTGTTGATTCGCTTGATTTTTCTTCTGAGATCTTTCTTTCTTCAGCTTTCTTAAGATCTTTCCCTTTTTTTATCTCATCGAGAAATGAAAGAGGTTTTGTCTCCTCTTTGACGACTGGAGGCGCTTCTCCTTCGACAGCTTTTGAATCAACTTCGTCCCAATCCTCAACTCCCCCCCCTTCCTCTAGTTTAAAAGAGGCAAGAGATTCCTTTAATTTATCTTGCAAAGATTTCGCTTCTTCTTTTTCCATTCCTCGTCTAATTTCCGATGCTGACATAGCCTGATTATGTATTTTGTTGCCAGGTTTTGGAAGTGGACGTCCCACGGGCCTACCTGCTTTTTCCGGTTCGATGCTAGGTTTTAATTCAGGATGATCTTCCATCAATTCCGGAGGCAGATCTGGAGGTAGATCTGTTGGAGGTTGCTCTCTCATCTTTTCTAAAGCAGCTTCTTCATCTATTGCTTTTTTAAACGCAGAAGGAGACATGGCTTTATAGTCTGCGTTTCTAGGAGGCGATGGAAGCGGCCGCATAGCTCCATATTGTTCATTTCTAGGATTTTGAAATCGATTGCCTACCGGCCTGCCTTCATTTCTTCTCGGATTAATGTTGGCCTTAGGCTCTTGAGGCATTGACTTTTCTGAATCTTCAGTTGTTTTTGAAGCATCTTGAGGCCTTGCATTTGGAGCAAGTTCCCTTTTCATCAACCCAGCGACCTTTGTATCAACAGCTTTTGAAGAGGAGGATTTTTTACTCCAGAGACCTCTAATAACACCCCAAACAGTTTTTTTGGGTTCGCTTGATTTCGATTGCCTTTCAGATTTGGAGACATCGCTTTTCCCTCGAGCTTCTAATTTAGCTTGCCCGGCTTTGTCTAACTTAGCCTCTTTTATCTGCTCATAACTTGGTCTCTGATTCGGATTTATGCGCTCACTCATACCATCCCCCGACTTTCAATTAAATTTTCAAATAAAACTAAAGTGTCAGCCCATGTTTTATTCTCTTCGCTCACATGCATTAAGTTTTTGGCTTCATTTAATTCGTGACTGGCTTCTGTAAATTCTTTTAGGTCCAGATAACATTCGGTTGAAAAAATGTGCGGTTCCAAAAAGTCTTTGTCCAAAGCCGAGGCAGCATGAAAAGCTCTCAATGCCAGCTCATGTTTTCCATCTTTATGGGCAACAAGACCCATACGGTAAAAGTAATCAGGCTCATCTGGGCATACAAGCGTGAGAAAGCTAAAAACATCCAAGCTATCTTTGAGCAATCCTTCCTCAAACTTATCGATCCCTATTTTTAAGATGCTTGCAGCGGACGTCTCTGAAATGGAGAAAGCCTTTATGAGGGCTTCTTCTGATAACTTCATAAAATCAAGTGTCTCGAGCCTGGTGCTGATCTCATCCAGGCTTAAGTTCAATTGAGTGAAATGATCTTTATCAAGATAACGCTCACTTGAGCGAAGAATTTCTGTTGCCCGGTGGATATGTTCTCCAAATTCTGTAAGATCAGATGCTTGCCGCACCTCTGCTTCAATTTTCTTTAATGCGGCTTCCTCAGAGAGCAATCCTGAATCTTTTTGCTCTTTACGGATGGCCTCTACTTCAGCTTTTATCGCGCTTTCAAAGGCTTGATTGACAGGATCAGACAATCCCATGGGATTTAATTTACTAGGCGGAGCAACCCGATGCATTAATTCATATAAAAAAGGATCAGCCATAACTAACTCTTTTTATGTTTAATTATACCACTAAATTAATTATTTAAATAAACACAATTTGTAGAAAAATCATTAAAACCGCTATAGCTATAAATATTAAACTAGGAGAACCCCCATGATCCATTACGTCAATCGAGTCAGCGAATACCCCATTCAGCCTTTCTTCTTGTCCCGCGTTTCCTCAAGAGCATTCAGCGAAGAGCGACTATCAGAAGAGGAACTAATGACCCTATTTGAAGCCGCCAGATGGGCACCGTCCTCCTACAACGGCCAACCTTGGCGCTTTATTTACGTCAGGAGGGGCGAAAAGGACTGGAACCTCCTGTTTGACCTCCTAGCGGATGGCAACAAGATCTGGTGTAAAAACGCCGATACGCTAGTGCTGATTCTCTCTCGTAAGCAGTTCACTCACAATGAGAAAGACAACGTGGTTCATAAATTCGATGCAGGTGCTGCCTGGATGAGCCTTGCATTTGAAGCTCATTTTCAAAAAGTAGTCGCTCACGGAATGGTCGGATTTGACCGGGAAGCTGCAAGAAAAAACCTTGGTATTTCTGATAAATATGAGGTGGAGGCCATGATCGCCATTGGTAAGCAAGGGGAAATTGACAATCTGCCTGAAGATCTTCAGGAAAAAGAGATCCCGACCCTCAGAAAACCTCTCAATGAAATAGTCTCGAAGGGAAAATTTATCTTCGATTGAAAATAAAAAATCGGGCAAGGGCACGGGCAAGGGTAAGGGTAAGGGTAAGGGTAAGTTTGTTTGGACAGAGATAGGGGATATCCCCTAATATGCCAAGCATGGAAACTTCTCTATTTATCAACCATGAACTCCGTCTTTTCATCAAAGGGATCATCTTAGGTTTTTCAGTTGCAGCACCTGTCGGGCCCATTGGGATTTTATGTATTAGGCGTACGCTTGAATATGGAAGACTATCCGGCTTTGTATCCGGCCTTGGAGCAGCTTTTGCCGATATGCTCTACGCCATCCTCGCAGCCTTCGGCCTGACCTACATTTCCAACATCCTGACAGCCGGACAAAGTTGGTTCCAATTAGGAGGCGGCCTCTTTCTACTCTATCTTGGCTGGAAAACGTTTCATGCAGCTCCAGGAGGCAAGCAACCACGCATATCCCTCCATAAATCCCTGATCAACGACTTTTTTTCCATCTTCTTTTTAACAGTATCCAACCCCATGACCATTCTAGCCTTTCTTGGGATGTTCGCAGCACTAGGATTGACAAGTGATGGCGACTATCTGCAAGCTTCCGCACTTGTTCTTGGAGTATTTTTAGGCTCAGCTGCCTGGTGGATACTTTTGAGCGAAGGTGTTACCTTATTCAGGAAAAAAGTTACAGTGCTTGCCATGCAGTGGATCAACCGGATTTCCGGTAGTTTGATCTTTTGCTTTGGTCTAGTGGTACTACTTTATTTATTTTACACTCATCTTGGGAGATCTTAAATGGACAAGATCAAAGTTGGCATTCTTGGTGCAACAGGCACAGTCGGGCAAAAATTTGTTGAGCTTCTAGCAGATCACCCTTGGTTTGAAATCACCGCTTTAGCTGCCTCGGATAAATCAGTTGGAAAAAAAATCAAAGACATCGTGATCTCTCCCTGCGAACCCAACCTCCCATGCCGCATTGTTTTTTCCGGCTTAGACTCCTCTGTCGCAGGTGATATTGAAGAAAAATTTGCAAAAGCAGGTTATATCGTCATTTCCAATTCCAAAAACCACCGAATGACCTCCAATGTCCCTCTCCTGATCCCTGAAGTGAATAGCGATCACTTGCAATTGATCCAAAATCAATCTTACGGCAGGGGCGCCATCATCACAAACCCCAACTGCTCTGTGATCGGCATTGCCATGGCTCTAAAGCCTCTCTTAAAATGGAATGTTGAATCAGCCCATGTTGTAACACTCCAAGCTATATCAGGTGCCGGCTATCCTGGCGTCCCCAGTATGGACATTTTGGACAATGTGATCCCCTATATCAATGGAGAGGAAGATAAAGTCGAAACAGAACCCCTTAAGATCCTCGGCACATTAAATGGAAATCAAATCATCAACTCCCCTATCCGCCTAAGCGCACAATGCACAAGAGTAGCCGTGGCTGATGGACACCTGGCGTGTGTCTCCATCAAGTTAAAAGAAAAAGCAACTGCTGAAGAAATCCTGAACGCCTGGCGTTCATTTGAAGGATTAAACTTACCCTCAGCTCCGAAACACCCCATTCACTACCTCGAAGGGGAAAAGCATCCTCAGCCAAAACTACACCGTCACCTGGAAGGTGGTATGGCTGTATCCGTCGGAAGACTAAGAGAGTGTCCGCTCTATGACTGGAAGTTTATTGCACTTTCCCACAACACTGTCCGTGGGGCTGCCGGCTGCGCCATCCTCAACGCTGAATTACTTGTAAAATCAGGGCTTTTGGAATGCAAAAACTAACCACCCTCATATTATCTCTTCTATGTGCTTCAACTTTTGCGTTTGAGCCTTATCTAGCAAGAAGTGACCTCAGCCACACAGCAGGTTCCGGAATCGGCTATAAAAGAGGTTTTACCACTCTGGATGCCTTTTTGATGGCAGAACGATGCAATCTCTATCCATTTCTAGATATCCGTGGCCACGGGATGGACAACCGTAAAGTAGCGGGCAACTTTGGCGGTGGAATCCGCTACCTCTCTAACGTGAATTGGATCTTTGGTGCCAATGCATACTACGACATAAGACAAGGCGATCGCCGCGACCTCACCAGGGTCGGCCACTATTTTCACCAAGTGGGCATCGGCCTCGAAGCCCTCAGCGATTGCATCGATTTTCGTTTTAATTTCTACCAACCTGTCGGGGAAAAAAGCTGGAACTTCACCCAAATCCACTTCAATGATGGGCAAGGGCTCACCCCCATTTTCTCCTTTAAAAAACAAACCACCTTTACCTACCTCAATGCCGAACTAGGTGGTTATATCAGTTGTGGAAGTTTCTGCAACTGCGTTAACTGGAGGACCTACTTTGCCATCGGCCCTTACATGGTCAAAGAGCACCGTAAAAATGAAAAATGGGGTGCTGCTTTACGCCTGACGGCAGATCTTACCCCCTATCTGTCATTTGAATTCAGGACCGGATACGACCAGCAATTCCTAGGTTATGGACAATTTAAAGCAACCATCCACTTCCCCCTCTATCCCCTCTCCTCCATCAGACAACTCTTAGACACTTGTGGCAATCCATTTGATCCCCACATCACAGATCCGGTCGAACGAATCGAGATCATGCCCCTCAAAAGATCTTATCGCAATTAAATGGCCTTCCAAATGGAAGGCCAATTCAATAGGGGTATTTTGATTAGGTTTTTGGAGAGATTATAATGACAGTAGAGGAAGGAGCATTCAACAAATCATCAGCGTAGCCTTCGATTACTCGCTGAGTGAGCTTAGCAGCTGGATCTTCTGAAGGGTCACAAGTGCGTACATAATCAACCACTTCCTGGGTTGTAGCAAGACCAAATAAGCCACTTGTGCCAATAATTACCTGAGTGTTAGGCCCTGGAAAAACCTTCGTAATTTGAGGAGTAGCTGTCACTCCCTTTATGTGAAAACAGCCAAATGCAGTGGCAACCCCTAAACCTTGAGAATCTTTCCAAGAATTAGTACTTGGATCCCACTCTTCTCCTTCTACACAGCCATTTGCATTCACAGTTCCACCGTTTGCTACGATTTTACTTTTGCATTGAATTGGATTTGCGTCATTTGTAAGTGTCTGACTTGTCGCATCGTTCATCAATATGGCACGTGTATTGCCGACATTGGCAATCCATAGATGACCGTCTATCATTAGGGCTACGCAAGCACTTGCTCCGCTGAGAGCTTCTGCTTCATTTGAAAGTCGCTCTTGGCTGATCAACCAATTTTTATTGCAGGTATGAAAAGCATGATTTAAAGTGTTGTAAATATCTGCATCAGATGGGGTAGCAATTGCACTCAGATTTTTTCCAATTTCATTGATCAAATTCTTTTCTACATAGTTCATCGCTGCCTGCCCACCCCATCCATAAGTCAAAGCAGTGCAAAAGCCTGTATCCAAAGGCAAATAGTCAAAGCGATCTGGATGTACCCTATTTACTTGAGCATCATTTACTCGAGCATCTTGAGCAACAGAAAGACATCCTTCTACTGCAATAGCTACAGTCATAGGATCAATAGGTCTATCATCAGCGTGGTTAAATTCTCCGGTATAAGCTTTTGTGGTCGTCGGATTCAGGTAACGTGTCGATTCTTCAAATCTTAAAAGCCCATTGACATCGGTATCATTTAAGGTTTCAGGTTCTTTGTAGAGGTTTTTTAAATTTTTGTTACGACTAGTCAAAGATTTCGCAGAAAAAGAAGAATCTTCCATTTTTTTGATGCTTTTGATCACATCCTTGGAACTAGTTCTCCCTTTAAATATGTTACTAAAAGCGCGGCAGATCCGCTTCCAGCATCCAACTTCACGACGTGTTTGAAATGTTCCATCCTTTAATGCAGCTTGCGTCTTTTTAATGGCATCGGCCAAGTCAACAGTATCATTATCTTCTGCTACAAGGGGATTTTGAATAATATCCAATAGTTTTTTACGTTGGGGATCTGTAAGTTCTTTGATCGTTTGTTTCAAATCCGACTTATTTGCAGATATATACTTATTTGTAAAAATTGAGTTTGATTCAAAAGCAAAACGGCTGATATCAGAAACACTGGACATAGATCACCTCTTATTAATTTTTGAGATAGTCTAACTGATTTAAGTTAAGAAAAAATTAAGAATAAAAAAATTCCCCTGAGATCTCAGGGGAATTTTTAAACAAAGAAATTATTTGACGACGATTGAAACGCCTGGGCTTTCAACACCATATATGTTGACAACAGATAAAGTGTAGGTAAACGGTCCTTTACCAACAGCACTTGTGTCTAAATAGGCAGTGCTTCCTGCAGGAAGTGTGGCGATCAGCACCCCATTTCTACGAATGTAATAGAACGCAGCGCAAGGAACGGGATCCCAGCTTAAGCTTGTGACACACTTCGTTTGAGTTGCAAATTTATCACAACATCTGGATCCTGTAAAATTAAGCGGTGCCAAAAGAAAATTTGCAAGAGAAACAGTATCTGCTCCCTGAATAAATGTTTCTTCCTCATCAAATTCCCCAGCACGCCAAAGAGCAAGCGCAAAACCACATGAACCAAGCCCGATATTAGCGAATGCAGTTGAACGCAACTCAGTAAAAATATTTTCAGGAGGTTGCCATCCACCCTGAACTGTCCGTAAAATACTCTGAAGAGTACCACCAAACGCGCTTCCACTTCTTATAATAGCGATCACATTGCCAAATTCATCAACAGATGCCGCTTCCTGAACTGAGAATGGCGCAAATGTTCCGACTCCGATCACTTCAGGCGCACTCCATGTTCCACCAAGTGGAAGTCTGGAAGAAAGTACGTTATCGTTAAAATTATCATTCCAAATTGCAGTTGCAGTGCCGGCTGGATCCATCACAACGTAAGGGCCCAAAAGAGCAAGCGACGAATAAAGAATGACAGGAGCACTCCAGCCTGATCCATTCGTATAGTATGCTGCAGCGATGTCCTGTGAAAAATCCACATTCTGCCTTCTCCATATAGCAACAGCATTGCCATTGGCATCGATAGCCACTTCCGGAGGGTAGTTCTCACTCGTAATACCCGGAGATGAATCAAGTACAACCGTTGTCCAGAGATCTGTCAAAGGGTTATAAGTAGCTGCATGAATCGCAAGATTCGCTGTGATGTTACGACCAACTTGCCAAATGGCCACTGCGTTCCCATTGTCATTTAACTCCACGTCTCCTGCAATGTTTGTGACACTATCAAATGGTGAAAAGTCTAATTGCACAGGTGTCGTCCATGAACCGCCAAAAGGCAAAAAGCTTGCCATAACATAGTTAAATGATCCATCCCCTCTTGCCTCATTCCACATAGTAACAGCAAGATTAGATTCATTTACCGCGACTGATGCGTTTTGAGGATAAAAGTCTATTGGATCAAGCTGTCGAACGATTTGGACAGGCGACCAAGTTCCATCACTTGCTCTTGTAGCCGATAGGATGACATTAAATACATCATCTTGAGGCGGAGTCAGCTCTTGTAAAGCAGCTTCCCAAACTGCGACAGCATATCCTGAGTCATTCATCATGATATCCGGATCGCCTTGGTTAATGTAGAGACGATAAGGCTCCAAAGGCGGAGGAAGAATTACACTAGAATTATCACTGATCATCACAGGAGCGCCCCATCCGGCCCCAAAAGTGTATGAAGATGTATACATCTGATCGCAAAAAGAGCATAAAGGTTCTGTAGCGTCCCTTCCTTGCCAAATCGCAATCGCATTATTCAAAGCATTAACCGTTAATACGGGTCCGGTAGTACCCTGACAACATTCTGATGAAATTGGAGGTCCAGCAATGTCTACGACTGGGTTCCATGCAGCATCTAGAGAGGCTACAGTCAAAATCACGCCGATGGCAGTCGAGCCTGCCATGCCAGCTATCCATTTAGATATATTCACAATAATCCTCCCTTTAGAGTACTTAAAATTTCATTGATCGTTTCTTTCAAAGAATAAACTGGGGTAAAGCCGGTAAGGCTTTTCAGTTTATGCAAATTGGGGCGGCGGCGGCGGACGTCTTCAAACTCATCCACTCCATAAGCTTCTTGATAACTTAAAAATTTGATTTCAGAAGCACTCTTCGTGATCTCTTTAACAAGTTTAGCAAGGTCAAGAATGGAGCATTCCACATCATTGCCGACATTCACAACTTCTCCTTTTGCTTCAGGAGATTCCAAAAGAAGATAAAGAGCCTGAACGGTATCCCGCACATCGCTGAATGAGCGCTTTTGTTTTCCATCACCAAATACAGTCAATGGCTGATTTGCAAGAGCCTGTTCAATAAAGGATGGAACTACCATTCCATAGGTTGCACATTGATTAACTCCAATTGTGTTGAAAACACGTGCAATAACGCAATGGATCCCCATTGCATGGGCATACCCGAGCAACATGACCTCATTGACAAGCTTGCTCAGCGAGTAGGCCTCTTGCCTGAACTTCCCTGAATGGAATTTGATCATCGCATTTTCTTTGACCCTTCCCTCTGAGTCATTTTCGCTATGATAATAGAGTTCTGAAGTTGAGCTGATCAAGATCTTTGCCTTGGATTTCGTTGCATGCATCGCATCTAAAATGACCTCACAGCCCCTGATATTATTGGAGATGGTTTGAAGCGGGTTGGCGAGCACTTTTTTTTGGCCAATATTAGCTGCTAAATGATAGATCCGGTCGGCCCATTGCACTGCTTTTTTAAGTTCATCCCATTCGCAGATATCGGCATTCGAAAATTGAAAATTCTTATTTTTTTCAAATGGCTGAATATTTTTCATTTGGCCCGTTTGCAGATTATCTACAACCCAGACCTTGTCTCCTTTTGACAATAGAAGCTCGGCTAAATTGGATCCGATGAAACCCGCTCCGCCTGTGATCAAAACATGATGTGCCATTTTACCCCTTGATCACTTTAGTTTTAGCTCCTTTTATCCCTTTAGTAACATTGCGGGTATCAATGATGAGCTTGCTATTTGCGACAATCTTATCCCAATCATAGCAAGAGTGGTCTGTCACGATCACGACTGCATCATAATGCCCCAATTTAGCGTAGTCGAGCTCTACTGATTTTAGATGGAGGCTTGGATATTCAGGAAAATTAGCAATATCTTTGACGTAAGGGTCGTGATAGCAGGCATCTGCTTGCATTTTCTTTAAAAGAGGCAACAGTTTTAAAGAAGCCGATTCCCGGACATCGTTGACATCTTTTTTATAGCCCAGTCCAAGAACTAAGACTTTTGCGCCTGCAATGGTTTTTTTCTGCTTGTTCAATCCTTGAATGATCTTGTTGAAGACATAAAGAGGCATCATTTTGTTGATTTGTCCAGCTTGCTCAAGCAAGGTTGTCGGCCCGCCTGTTACTTTTGACTTCCAGACAAGATAAAACGGAGCGATTGGAATACAATCCCCTCCAACTGCCGCACAAGGATAAAAAGGCATAAAACCAAATGGCTTGCTTGCTGCAGCTTCGATCACTTCCCAAACATCCATTCCCATCTTATCAAAAAGGATCTTCATTTCATTGATGAAAGAGATGTTCACAAGCCTGAAGGCATTCTGTACCATCTTGGCAGCTTCAGCCACTTCCGGGGTCGATGCTTGGACCACCTTGCATCCAATCTGCTCATAGAGCAATTTTGCCATCTTCCGGCAAGTTGGTGTAATCCCGCTTGCAATACGCGGGACTTCATAAAAGTTGAATTTAGGATTTCCAATGTCTGCAACTTCAGGCACATGACCTAAATAGTAATCCTTGCCCACTTTAAGATGAGATTTATTGAGGATTGGAAGAAGCTCTTCCCTTGTTGTGCCAGGATAGGTTGAGCTTTGCAGGACGATCAATTGTCCCTTTTTCATATGATCAAAAACAGTCGCAAAAGCTGAGCGTAAGTTGGAAAGATCTGGGGTTCCATGAATATCCAATGTCGTAGGCACGCTGATCACAAGTACATCGGCATTTTTAAGAATATCGGGATTTGAAGAGGCTTTGAATTTCCCCTCATCCATAAGAGAATACAAAAGATCCAAATCCATGAAGTTCAGATAGCTTTTCTTCTTATTGATCATCTTCATTTTTTCAACATTGTAGTCATAACCTACAATCGAATACCCGGCACGTCCAAATGCCTCAAGCAAAGATAGTCCAATATAACCCATTCCGATCACACCGATCACAGCAGTTTTCGTTTTGAGTTTTTCTTCAAGACTTTTTCGCATTCGCATTCACCCCTGTTTATTTATCGTATAGCGAGCTATTGATTTTTTTGCTAATTATTTGGATCTTTGAAAACTTCTTAAAAAAATCCCACATTCCCTGTAGACGCCAGAGTAGATTGAGTTGTCGATAACCTAAATTTTCTATCAAACTGTAATAGATAAGGAGTCCTAAGCTTTTCTTCTCATTCAATTTATTGAATGTTAGTTCTTCTATTAATATACAAATAATAGTAAAGCAGAACGTAAAGAAGAAAATCACAGACATAACAAATATAAAACTGATCATATTTAGAGCATTTAGCACAAGCCCAAGAACAATGTAAATAATTCCCATTAGCTCAACAACTGGCTCAATGGCCTCGGCATAGACAAGATAAGGGTATACGACAAGTCCAAAACGTCCATATCGAGGGTTAAAAAAAAGCGATTTATGAAACCAAAGGCACTCGAGCAAGCCCCGATGCCAATTCAGTCTTTGCTTGGCCAATAGTTTGTAATTATCAGGCACGTCCGTATAGGCAACCGGATCGGGCAAATAAATCATATTATAGGGAATTTTTTTGGCTCGCATGAAACGGTTCAACCGCATGACGATCTCAAGGTCATCAGCAACGGTAGGAGCAAATCCCCCAACTTTAACAACCCATTTTCTCAGTAAGACAGCAAATGCGCCAGAAATTAGATAATTGGAATTGACCTCGCTCCATCCTTGCCTTTGAATAAAGGCCCTTAAATATTCTAAAGCTTGCATAGCGCTCAGATAAGTGCGAGGAAATTTCATCGGATTGATCCGATTATACTCAAGGCTGCACCCGTTCAAAATCCGTATACTCGCTCCAATTGCAATTGTTTTAGGATCTTGAAGCATCGGCCTGATCAACATTTCAAAGTCCCCATCATCAATAGAGGTGTCAGCATCCACTGTCATAAAATAATCATTTTGGCACGCGCCAAGCCCCGCATTGAGCGCATCATGCTTGAGCCCATTTTCCTTATCGATTACAAGTAAAGCAGAATGGATTTTACTTCTATAAACTCCCCTAATCGGTTTTGTTTCAGTAACCGGCGTAAAATATAGAGGGATTTCAAGCAATTGGTATTTTTCTTTGAGCAGTTCTAGTGTGTTATCTGTAGAACCGTCATTGACCACGATGATCTGTTTATAGCGATAAGTGAGATGCAACAAATTATCAACCGACTGAATAATACCTGCCGATTCATTGTAAGCTGCCATCAAAAATGTAATCTCCGGAAGAAAATTTGACTTCAATACCGGTTGATAGCTATCGACCAAAAGGCTTTTATGTCGCTTGAATGTTCCAATCATTCCAAGTGCAAGCAGAATGCAATAGGCAATATTAATGATCGCAAAATAGATGAGAAAAAACGGATCAAGCCAATAAGAATAGTAGATATATAAATCTCTCATGACCAATCCAGTTGCAAGATAAAATGGGCGGCTTGATATGCATGAGGCTCTTTCTCAGGATCTTGTTTATTCAACACACTCAGGCCTGCTTTCCCCATATTTTTTAAAGAGGTCGCAGCTTGAAGACGAACATTCCAATCAGGATCTGCAAGCCCATTTTCAAGTACTTGCAATGTTTGAGGGGTTCTAAAATGAGCAAGTCCACTATAAGATTCTTTTCGGATACTTGGCATTGGGTCATCTGCATGGCTTAAAAGAACATCCAAAGAGTCTTTTTGTGGATTTCTTGCGAAGACCTTTAATGCAGCTAGCCTAATTTCTTCATCTGAAGATTGGACATCCTGCATAAGAAATCCATTCTTAATTATTTGCATTTTACCAGATAAAACTTCCAGGCAAGCTAACTTTAATTTTTTGTTCGGAGTACTTTTGCAAACTTCTTCTATCCAATCAAAAATCTCAGGTGATTTGGCGCTGACAAGTGTGTCCAGATCATAATAACGAAAAAACCCAAAATCGTGGCTCATATTCTCTAAGATTTTAACGACCCCTTCCTTCATTTTTAAATGCATGATTGCAGGGACTACTAAGCTTTTCACTTGGAAATTCGAATCCTCAAATAATTTCAGGATGTAGTCCTTATCTTCATTTAAAGGAGCAAGCGCAAAACAACGGGCAGCAAAAGCTCTTTTTAACCATTTGTGGCTGGCAGCTTTTTTTCTTGCTTTCGGCAATAAATACTCTTGAGCGATCTTCTCTTTGACAAATTCCCATTCTTCTCCAGCAAATCTCTGATTGAAAGTTTCCAATTCCTTTAAAAGAAGCGTTTTTTTCGCCCCTCCAGACTTCATCAATACACTTTCAAGAGAATCTGTCCCTTGCATATAACGAATGATCTCTTTTGCAATTTTTTTTCTAATAAGCTCGTTCTTTGCTTTTCTAGAAGCACCCCAAAACTTAACAATAAAAACCACGCAAATAAGCAGGCAGATCAGAACTAATTCCGCGATCAGGGTCCAATACAGGATTTGAATAAAATACCGAGGAATTAAAAATTCATTCATTTACTTTCCCGACTGATCAATCCTAGCGCTTTTGTAAGCAATACAGGCAAGCTGAACGGTTTTGAAATGTAATCAATGGCACCATGCTTTAAACCGGAAAGGACATCCCGTTCTGATGAAAGAACGGAGAGAAAAAGCACAGGAACATGTTTTGGCATAATGGGTTGAAGCTCTTTGATGATATCAAGTCCATCTCCATCAGGTAATAAACGATCTAATATGAGTAAACAAACCTGATTGAGATTTTCCTTGATAGATAAAAATTCAAGTGCTTTTGTTTTGCTTTCCAGTCCTTTGACCTCATATCCTTCAGCTTCAAAGGAAAACATAAGCATGTCCAATAAATCATGGTCATCTTCCACAATTGCTACGACAAGCTTTTCCATTAAAACCGCCATTCCACTTGTAGTTTAGCTCCCATGATCGTGTAATCAAAACTATCATGGTAATAGGCTCCGCTAATCGTCATGTCAAGTGAGTCATTTGGCATATATCCAAAAGTCATAAAAACCTGATCTATCTGGTTCGCAACAGTGGTAACCGGAAATAACGCATCGACTGAAGAAATCACAAGCTGCTGCTGGGGGTTACGGCCTCTTGTTGTTCTCCAGCCATGCCAATACTCAAATTCATAATGGGCACCTGAAAGCCACCGTTTGATGGAACGCAGTTTTAGCCAATGGGTAAGTTGATATTGGAATGAATAGTAACCGGTCGTTTCATGATAAAAATGACGGTAGTCGCATTGGTATCTGGCAGATATAAGCTCCTCAATATAGGGAAAGCCCACCTGAAAAAAAACCGAGGCCACCTGCTCCTGATTGTGCACTCTATCCTGATACCAGATCCAGGCCAAATTGGTCCCAAAGTATCGGTAGTCTTCAAAATACCTTTCATAATTTAATGTAAGTGCATTTCGAGATACCACACGGGCATGCTGTTTTTTGAAATCCCTGAATACAATGGTATCGGCAGCTTCCCCAAAAAACAGTGTATCGTTCAGTTTGGAATATCTAAAGATCATTGTAGGAAGAACCTTAGTTCCCCGTTTAGTTGGAAGAATGACAGGACTGTGGTTGTTGGAATTCCACTCCATGCTCAAGTCTGTGATCAATGTCCAATCCCGATCAAAGATCCATTCTCCTTTAAGCCCCCCCCCAACTGTTTTCACATCAAATTGCGTACGCTTGGAAATAAGCAAACGCTGCCTTTGAGTTCCTGAACGCACCCTTGGAGTAAAGCGCAACGTATCATTGACAGGGAATATTCCCCCTACTTCTGCATTGTAATAACGTAACGATGCCGCCCACCTCTTGGAAAATAGGTCTTTTTCCCTTTCTTCTGCAGTTCCCGCCCTGGCAAAAAAAGTAGGTCTTGTATAAGCACTGGCATCAAAGATATTGACTCGGTAGATCTCATCGTCATCGTTGTTTACTTCATAGATGCGAAAAAGTTCCTCTGCTTCAGAATACCTATGCTCGGTCAGGAAAAAAGAAGTGAATGGGACAAGAACATCCACATTGTCCGGTTCCATTGAGTAGGCAATCTCAAATAGTTCCTCAGCCTCATCAAACTCATCAGTCAAGGCTTTGACACGTGCAAGTCCGACAAACCCTGCTACGTCCTTTGGATTGGAGATGATCGCCTGCGTGTAATAATCCCCTGCAAGACAGTAGTCTTGATCGGCAAAATAGTGCCTTCCCATATAGATCAAAGAATCTGAGTAATCGCCTTTAAGCTCTAAAGACCGCTCAAAATACTCCTTGCCGATCCATCGGCAACCCGCCCTTACATACTCCCTACCAAGGAAAAAGAAATATTCTGCATTTTTCGGATCCTTCTCAGTCAAATACTGGTAGATCTCGATCGCGCCCGCATAGTTTCCATCAGCAGAAAGATCTTTTGCCATCTGCAGCAGAATCGGCGCAATATCCGGTTCTTTTTTTTCTTCCTTTTTGACCACTTCCGGTTGAGGGGGAGGCAGCTTTTCCTTAAGCTTCTTATCAATCGCCTCAAGTCCAAGCTTTGCATCTTTGTAATCAGGCACTTCCTTTAAGACTTCCCTGAACAAATCCTGACTTCGTTTCAAATCACTGTCTGCCTGAAATAGCACTGAATAGCCCAGCAACACCTGTGCATCAGCATTTTGCGGTTGAAGCTTTAATGTCCTTTCAAATGCCTCTTTAGCAAGTTTCCAGCCCTGCACATCATAAAAGGATTTTCCAAGGGAATAACTATAGTTCGGATCTTCAGGATAAGCTTCTTCAAGCTGACCATAAAGAATGAGTGCGTCAATCTTGTCTGCATCAATAGCGTGCAAACAAGTCTGTAACCCCACAAAAAAT
>CAZOAX010000003.1:0-22164 GCA_964577735.1 uncultured bacterium | reverse complement strand
GGACTGTGTGGGTTCTACTGATTTTCCAAATGCCAGCTTGAAAGTTGGAGCCTTAGCCCCAAAGTCACTTTCAGGTGCAAAGGCTATATCTACCTGAAGTGTGTTTGGCAAAAAGAAAACTCTGTAGGTCCATAAACCGCTAAAAACGTCTAAGTGGTGTAGTGCTTTAAATTTGTCGTACATGGTAGAAGTAAAGTCTTTAAGACAATTTTTAATTTCGTTCGAGTCGATGACACCAAATGCAAGATCGATATCAGACCACTGGTCCTGCTTTCCAATGGTAACTGATCCCGTAATTGCACCACCACTTAATCTGTTATCGCCTTTGGCTACCTCCAAAATATGCTGTCTTATTTGCTCACGCTCTTCGCTACTAAACATTTTATCTACTTTCCAATTGCTTCTTTAATCGCACCATATCGTTATACTTATCAATCAAATTGAAACCTAATGATTCAAATAAGCCAATGAGCCTGGAGTTGTTAGCGGCAGTATTATAAATAATAAAATTCATCCTTTTTTCCAAAAACCAACTTTCGACGGCTTTAACAAGGGTAGTACCTACACCCTGTCCTCTAGAACCAGGCTCAACATAAATTGTAGAAAAATAACCAAACTTTTCACCACTATCGTCTGTCTCAATCCTAGCTATAGCTTGCCCTGTGATTTTTCCATTTCGATCGGTTGACAATAAAACTCTCGCAATAGTTTTGGTAGGGTCAAGATGCCAAAGAACTCTGTTAACAAGCCATTCCATGGTGTACAGGGAGCCACCTTTTTCCTCGCCCAATACGTCAACTAGAGTTTGGCGCATTCGCTTGGCTACCAACTCGATTTCTGTTTTTGATTCTGGATCAATTTTTCTTATCGAGGTTTTCAAGAAAACATTTCCTCCTCATCAACTAAGTTTAACCATGGGTGATTTGATGAGTAGCACTTGGCTAGCATCCCTTTTAACCAATCTTGTTTAGTTGAATCTAATAGAGGAAAACAAGCTTGAAAATCGGTGTTGTCTTTCTCGCGGATACTTTTCCCCTTATACAATAGCTGAAGTTCCGGAGCTAAATAAGATATTCCATTGGCAGATTTTCTTGTGAATGATTCAATATCAAATTGAATTGACGAGTCTCTTTTGTAAATAAACTGATTGTTTTTGCAGTCATTCACCATAATTTGAAAAGCCCAGTCAGACTCACTACTTTTTCGTCCCCAGATATCGCGAACTGAATCTGGCAAAACTTCATTATCTTTCCATTCTCTCAAGGTGCCAGGAGGATCGCTTGGGCACATTTGCCAAGCTTTCATTTTTTCTCTAATTTTTTGTAAGTCCGATCGAAGAACTAAAATATCTATATCATCATGCTCCCTATACGAATGCCCAACAAAATCCTCAATTGCATAACCTCCAGCAATCCACCAAGGAAAGTCTGCGTCCTTGAAGATACCTTGGACATCCAGAGGTGATAAAGGGGACCATTGCCTCTGTTCTTCTATTGCTGAATCAAAAATACTTTTAGTTTTCATTATTTTAGGTCTATCCAAAATCTCTTTTTTCTGGGTCTATCCCCATTTGGGACAATACTTTCAAATATGCCTCCATTGCGCACTATCGTTTTTTCAGAGGCAATGTTGTCTTCGTCACAGGTTAGAAGTAATTTTCCAATCGCTCTAGCTCTTGGAGTTTCCAATACTTGCTTCAATATTTCTGTAGCAACGCCAAATTTTCTATAAGAAGGTCGGACAATATAACCGATATGCCCGCCAATTTTAGCCAAAAAATCATTAAGTTCATGGCGCAGAGAGATTCGCCCGACCACCTCGTTGTCGTATATAGCCCAATACGCAGTGTTTGTTACAAAGGTTGGTAGCGCATGAGTTTCAGTTGAAAGCAAGGTATTAACATAGGCAACAAAATCGCGAGACGGAGTATCCAGGGGCTCGTCATCGCCTAAATAAATCCAGGCTGACTTTTCCTTTTTTGAATCGAACTCATTCAGCCCAGAAAGGTATGAACCCTTAAATTTCGCATTGGGACGTTCGAGAGTTAAGTTTTTTAAATTTATTGTTGTCAAAGTCATCAAATATTATTCCCCAATAAATCCATTATCCTGCCATCCGTCAGCGGTAAGCACCTGTACTTTTCGAAAATATCCTTGGTTTTTTCATTGTTTTCCATTGCGATTGCCGTGATCGCCATTACAATTCCGCCTTGTTTTTCAATAAGATTTGCGGCAGCCCTAACTTGTGCTCCGGTTTCAATCCACTCATCAACAAGCAAAACCTTACTATCCTGCTGCAATGAATTTGTGGCTATTTCTAGAGACTTTGTAGTCCCTGTGTAATCAGTAAACATGACGGTATCCACTTCAACCGGAAGCTTCTTTCCTTTCCTAATACCTAGAAATCCCTTCTCCAGCCTAAAAGCCACAGCTGTGCCCAATATAAAACCTAGGGCATCAATGCCAGCAACCAAATCTATATCTACGCTCTTTACAAGAGCACAAATGTCATCAGTTAAAGCGCTGAATGCTCCAAAATCTTTAAAAAGAGGGGTCACATCATTACGACTTCCATGCGTATTTGTATTGATTAGTTTCAAATACGTTTTCATTTTCGCTCCATAATTAGTGCCGGCCCGTCTGGCGTCATTTGCTCACATAACTTTACAAATCCAGCTTTCTCATAGGCTCGAATAGCTGCCGAATTTGATGGTGCAGGATCAGTTATTACTCGCGTTACTTCAGGGCGCGAAAGAAGTTTGTCTGTAAATTGTTTCAAAAATTGAGGTCCAATGCCCTTTCCCAACAAGCTTTCTTCTCCAATAAACTGATCAACACCCCATGTGCCCGTGGGTTCACTTTCCCACCAACCACCACCTACCAAGTCTGCTTGATAGCTTTGTATGTAGCCTATTGGTTGTCCGTCCATAAGGACCACATATGGAAACACGGAATCTGAACCAATTTTCTTCTCGTATTTGGCCTTTACCGTATCAAGCGTTTGAGGGCCATCCCACTTTTCGGCTACATGCTTGCGATTCAACCAATCATGCAGAAGTAAAAAATGATCATGTGAAACGGGCTTAAACTCAAATTTCATTTATGACTGCCTCCACATGATAACCATCTGGATCAATCACAAAGGCTGCGTAATAGTTGGGCCCGTATTGCTCTCGCAAGCCTGGAGCCCCGTTATTCTTGCCGCCATTTTCTAATGCCGCTGAATAAAATAAATCAACGGCATCTCGGTTCTTTGCGGAAAAAGCTAAATGAAATCCTGAGCTGGGTGAGGACACAGAATCGCCTTTTGATGCAATAGCAAACTTATCTTTTCCATCTTCTATACCATAGCCAATAAAATTTTTGGCCTGACATACTCGACGGTATCCAAGTGGCTCCAACGCTGAATCATAAAAAGCCGCCGACTTCTCTAAATCCTTAACTGCAAAAGAAATGTGGTGAAGCATGTGCACAACTCTCCCGTTTATAAATCGCAAATATCAGGATTTCGGAATGGGTCGACCTCTTTTCCATTCGCGGAAATCAATTTTTCATCTTCGAGTTTTAATTGGAAGCTTGCTTTATCAGCAGCAACTCCATCGAAAATCAGAGAATACTCGTCATGAAACATTTCGTCGGAGAGATTGAGTTCTTTAATAACGTCTATGAGCCCTGCGATTGCATGGAGGTTCCACATCACCAATTCCGCAGAATCATCAAACTTCCCTAAGACTTTTTTCATTTGACCAACGGTCTTAATATTAACCGGCAATCTCCCTTTTGACTTTGAAACTGCTGAAGCTGTATTCCAGTCTTTGAAACCGAATAACTGTGAAATCAGTTCAAGACTGTGACTATGGGAAATATCCGCATCGCATTTATCTTTCATAAATGTGCGGATTAATTTTGCCTTCTCTTTAAAATTATCGGGTGTTGGTATACTGACTGACATCTTTGCAACCTTTCGTGGACTTTATTTCTTTGCTCGCATTAAGAAGTCCTAAAAAAGTTGTTATGACTTTTAAAGACACTTAGAAATTTTCACCTTGGCCAAAATGGCCGCGAGCGGCTGGATATTTCTTAAAACCATAATCAAGCTATTAATTTATTTAATTTATGTCAATAGCGAATCATTTAATGCTTCCTTGTGTGCCATTAAGCCTTGGGAAACTGACCTTAAACACGCTTGATGCTCCGTGTGGAGTGTCACATCCATGAGCAATCAATACAGAGCCCATACCCGTAGGCAATGTCTTAAACAAATCAGGAGAGGCCCTAAACTGGTGTCCCTCCCTGGATGAGCCCTCTCCAATTACTTCGGCCTGTTCAATGTCCTCTGTGTTCGTTACCCGCTGAGTGACCTTCTGATAAATCTTTGTACCAAATGATCTGGCAAAGAAATCAGCTGAATCAGGATCATTGATCCTCATTACTATTTTGGTAGCAGAATTATCTGTAATCCTGTTTAAAAAACCTTGCGACACCTCGGTTAGATCACCAACGCTTTGATGGGAAAAATGCAAGGCAATTCCAGCAGAGCGTGCTTTTGAAATTAGGTCAGCGAATTCGGGACATGCAAAAGAAGCAAACTCATCTAAATAGGTTGGGATGAGTTTGACGTCTTTTGCATTTTGCTCGTTCCGGTGGGCTGTTCCGGCCAAAAAATTTAGTTGGTTTATCAAGAGTTTTCCGAGTGTGGCGACGATCTGTGGTGATAACAAGCTTTGGAGTCTAAAATAAAGCACACATCCATTTTGTGCATCTTCCAGCACCATATCTGATTTTCCCTCCGGAGATAAAATCTTAGATAAATACCCTGTACATAAAGAACGCACTTGATCGCGCAATCCAGAAAGTTCGCCAAAGTCACGTTCGGCTAACTTCTTTGGATAATTTTTACCCGTGGTCGTAGAAATGAATAAATCAGAATTCTCCAAATAATCTAAAAGGTCAGTGAGTTTTGGATTCTTGTCATTCTTTTCAAAATGACTCTCAAACAACTTTTGCAAGGCCGAAAAAGCCTTAGACTTATAATATTCTTCACTCCATGTCAGAGATGAGAATAATCTTTGTGCGGCTTCATGGGGTGTTCCCACCTCTAAAGGATCATAGCTAAGGCTATCTGCTGATCCCAGATCAAATACTCGTAATTTTTCTTCAGGAACCCATTCTTTCAGCGCCCAAGAAAATGAAGCGTCACCTTTTGCATCCAAAACAATGGCTCCCTTTCCCCTTTGCACATCTTGCCGCAAAAAATTCAGCACAATGCTTTCTGTCTTGCCTGAACCAGTAGCCCCAAGAATGTGAATATGTCGAGAGCGAATGGAGTCGGGAAAGTAAAGTGGAACATCTAAATCAACATCTCTTCCCAAGTAAACAGAATCGTCAGATTTAGTTAACAAAGAGTTGGGCAACTCTTTGAGGTATTCTTTTCTTTTTCGCCTCTCTCTCCCCAATTTTGAAAACCTATCCCAAACAAAAATTACGGCGACAACAAAAACCAATACAATGCTTATGATGAATAAAGTGGCATCAAACGAGCTTAAAGAATTGAAAAACTCTCGCGCAGCCAATCCACCAAGCCCTATAACTAAAATTCCAAGCAGTATTTCATCTGAAATCATTGTGAACCTCCGGGGAAAAAATCTGTGAGTTCCACAAAAAATTCTGTGGGAGGTCTTAAAGTTAAAACCTGCGCGCGGTTCTTTTCTACCTGAGTTGCTGCGCCAAATTCTTGTATCAAACCTGCCGTCAACGCCTTAAAGAGTACATCTTTGAAGTTAGTAGCATTTTCTTTATTCTCAAGATTCTGGGTGGCTGCATCGGCTGACCCGATAGCAGATCGGGTTACGAAACCCTCCTTCTTAGTTGCTACAAGGCCAAGTGTTCCGTCGAGGCTGAGTGCTCTTGCTGAAATGGGTATTGCGATGCTTGCATTTCTGGGGTTACGCACAAAACGAAAAGTAATATTTATTCGTTCAAAATTGGTATCGGCTACAGCGTCGCCAATTAAAGTACCTCCCATTAAACTACGGCCAAGGCTTGCATTCAAAACCTGTACATGAACAGGAGCATTTGAATAAGTTTCGACAACATTCAATAATTTTACTTTTACAAGAGTCCCCGGAGACTTCTTTAAAACACCACTATATTTCCCATTTGGAGCGGGAGAGGAAAAGTTGATGATTTGCGAACGGGAGTTTTCGGAAATTTCGGAACGACTGCGCTCTTGCTTACGCTTTGGCTGACCACTCGACGAAGTTGCATTTTCACAGGATTTGAATAATATTATGGCTACAATTGGCAGTAGCAAAAATATTGCCAGATCCCTACCAAAAAGAGTGATCTGAAACCTTGGTTCTGCGCCCGGATAGTCTTCCGCGGACCATCTTGATAGTAAGCTTGCCTTTAATTTATTGATCGGTGAGTTTGGGTTCTTCATGGTTTCACCAACCTCAGGGGAACTCCCACAGGTTTTAATGTCCCGTGAATTGGAACAATCAATGTGGTACCTTTTAAATCCCTTGAGACATTTGGTTTAGCAAAAATAAACCTTGCTTTAACGCTTGAGTCCTTTTGTACTGTCTGCCTTTCGGCCCAAAGTTTTGTAGGTGTGATCGCGGCATTTTTGTAAGATAGTCGCACCCAATCCCACTTTGGGCTAAGAGCCGCCTTCGAACTTGCCGACACAACCAAATCAATAGTTAGGTAGTCCTTCTTTTTATCAAACCATGCGCCAACAAGCTTAGTGCCTCGCCCATAGGTCCAACTCATCTTTGGAACCACCTTCTTAACTGGAGGCTTCGGGGGTGGAGGAGATTTAAAAGACTTGTAGTAAGTTGGTTCGGCATCTTCAGAGGCCGTAAGAATAAATAGTCTGGTTTTTTGATTTCTGAAATACACGAACATATTTGTCGTTGCGTATGGTGCTAACGGCTTCAGTACAATGGAATGTTTCAGTTTCTCAACTTGAAAACTCTCGGCATCCCCAAGTACGACTTGTGAAGGTGTATCATCAAAATCCAGCACAGAACTAAATCCTGATTTTAAAAAAATTGGAAATGGAGTGGGCGGTAACTCAGCAGCATAAGTGACACAGGGAAAAAGAAATAAGATAAAATACTTCATCTTCTTGTGCTCCTTTCGACTGTTCGTTTTGCAATATGGTTTCTGGCCAATTGCATTCCTCTTCGACTGGCGGAGTGGGCTTTAGAAGCTGCTGCCACAGCAAAGGTCTTTGGATTTGCCATTGCGACTGTTCGTAGGACTCCCCGGCGGAGAGTATTCCCAATACTGAGGTCAACTCCTTCGCAAAGCTGTGAAACAATAAATGGCGAAAACAATAAGGCAATTGCAATTATTAAGTTCAAAGTAATAATTGTGACTAAGCCGCCTTCAACATTGTAAGCAGAGGCAAAGGGTAATGCCTTTAAAAAGGCAGAGAGTATAGACCATATTATAGGCCAAGCAGAAATTTGTAGCATGTTCTTAAACAGTCCCTTAGTAATTCCTACCGAAGAATCAAAAAGCATGCCCAGAATCATAAAGGGACCAAGAACAACCAATAACATCCAATAAAAATGTTGAAAGGCTAACAAGAAAAATCGCGCAACTACTAGAATCAAAAAGCTGATTAAGACGAGGGCGCCCATAATTAGATCGCTTCCAAGATTCAACAAGCCCTGCAAATCAAACGAATAGGCGTCTGCTCTTTGTGCAGCGGCGGCAAGCACCTCATCAATGCCTGTCATATTGTCTATAGACTTAGCGACCTCAACACCAAAAGTTTGGCAAAATTCAGCTATCATCGGAAATGAAACCAATAGCAGTGCAACCAGAACCAATCTTTTAAGTCTTATCAGTATTGATCCCGTCAGCCCGAGATCGGCTGAATAGCTCAAAGCCACTGAAAGCAAAAACAACGGCAAAAGCATTTCCCAGCTCAATCGGCTGGTGTGATCGTACAAGGCCCGAGCAACAGGCAATAGCCTTTCATATTCTTCGACGGCCGGTAATGAATATTTCATCGAGACATCCTGAGTGGCAAAACGTGGGATGAAAAGCGGCTATCGCTATCTCCAAGATTTGGGGATACAGAAGCAAAGCTCTTTCCCTTGGAGGCAACCATTCTTGATTCTTTTTCGTTACCCTCAGCAAGCATTTGAGTAAGGAGGCTAGTAATATGGCTTTGTATGACTTGAGTTTGGGCTTCCATCGCAACCAGAGTACCAACCCCTGAAGCCGTCAGTTTTTGCGCTACCCCTGGTGACGCATCAGCACCTCTTCGCTCCAGTTCTTTGCCCGAATGAAAAGTTGTCTGCGCTTCGCCACTAATTCTTGAAATCATATTCATAGCGCGAGAGATTTCGAATTCAATGGCATCAGACTTTTGAGAACGATATTCCTTGGGCATCGTATAGTATATTGTGCGCAATTGCTCGATTGCCCCTCTAGGATCTTTCCAATTGTGCCAGTTAGATGGCTGAACAACATCAGATATCGTCCTGATACGATTGATGCGGTCCTTTATCCCAGCCATTTCATCTTCCATGAGCTGCGATTGCTGACGAAGCTCCATCAATGTATTGAGTGTATTAGTTACGATTTCTATTAGCAGGGGGATATCACCACCCCAGAAGTCAGCGTGCGATTTTAGCGGAGCAAATGATAAAAATGCAATTAGAATGAATTTCTTCATTGCTTCTCCTTTCGATTAAATTTTTATTCGAGTGGAGAAGTGGGTTTTAAGGTGAACAGTTATTACGTTAATGGATTACCAAATGTCCAAACTATGACCAATTGTCGATATTTATGTACTCTACTAATTCATCAGGGCTATCTAGATATCTAAACCTTTCCCTCACTGGCTCAATGTTATTAAAGTAACTTACTTTCCATCTAACTGAATTTATATTTAGGCACTCTAAAATCTTCAAAAAATATGGCTGATCTACATCTGACAATGAGTGCCCAATAACATAGACATTTTCAATTTCTTTAAGTTTATTAAAAAAGTCATCGTGATCTAAAATCACCTTTTCAGTATCTTTAAATGTCTTCTCAAAATAGTGATCAATAATTTTGTCACCCTCGATAATCCGCACATCAGTATCTTCATCAAAATCTGCCTTAGTATTTCTTGTCCAGCCATGCCCAAGCACTATGTCTTTCCTATCTAAACATCCATGAATAAACTCGATATTTTCTTTTGCGACTCCATATAGCTCGATTAGCGTGTTGGTATAGTTAAAATTTAAAAACAAGGCATCAGTTTCAATTTTAAGCATTTTGCCTTTGTACTTTTGTTGCAATGGTATTGAAAGCGTCTTAACCCAATCTGAAAAGAGGGAGAAGAGAGTAGCTGATAGTCCACTAACGACTCTGTCGATTTCATACTGGTAATCATGGTGATATGAATCGCTCCAATCTTCCGCTCCATAGCCAATGAGAAAATTTGACGCGACATCGATAATTGCATCAATATACAACTCTGCCAAGTTGCTCTCGAAAGAACCCCAAAAGTTGTCATCATAATTACTTAAATAGTCATCAACAAAACCAGACACTTCTGCATCTTGTTCTTCTAGATATTCTTTGAAGTCGTAATAAGTCGAAGGAATACCGTGAAATAAATCAAACCCATTTCCAATTATATAGAGTGATTTAAACATAGCCATTCCATTCTCATTTGATTTTCTCATTGTAAGAGATATTTTCCGTATTCGCCAACTCATAAAACTCCTTAGTTGGATAAAGCCTAAAAATCTGACTCATTACAGGCGTAAGAACAAAAAACTCTGAATAGTGGGGCTTTTTTGAGGCTACCGAAAGTGCTCGATCAATGTCGGATTCCGGCAAATCAAAGGTCTCCCTTAGATATTCAGCCGAGGCCCCATTTTGGAGAAATATTTTAGTGAAGCTGTTCGTAAACAACATCTTTGCAAAGGCTTCATCGCCGTAGTCCGCGAGGTTTTGCGTGATGGACACAATTCCAGCTTTGTACTTACGAAGTGTACGGTACATCTCTTCCAGAAAACCTTTACTTTGGGCAAAGAATCTCCACACTTCATCAAATACAATTTGGGTTCGTGTAAAACGCCCCGCCACTAGATCTCGCCAAAGAAGTTCTGTAAGCAAAAGTATTGTTGTTCTTTGCAGGATCGGATCAGAATCTAATTCTTTAAAATCAAATGCCGATACAGGTGACTTAATGAGTTCAATTAAATCTGGTCTTTCTTTAATTTTATCGAAGCCAACGTGGGGCTTGAGCCAATGCGCGATGTCTTTGTAGAATTTCTCGGATCGCTTTCCAGCATTTGTAATCAGTTTACCAATTTCTAAGGTTTCACCCTCGAATTCTTTTAACAGGTCATCAATGGCGACAAGGTGTGAGTGTGTAATATGAGATCCAGAGCCGCACAATGTTTGAATAAACGTCTGAAAGAATCCCTGTGTACCTACAGGATGCAATCGCAAAAATGTTGAAATCAATGCTCTCGCTTCGCTGTAACTCAAAGTTGTACTTTTCCCACCGTTAGACTCAACAATTCGACGGTATGAGCCGCCAACATCAAAAATACACAACCTTGAATTTAGATCGTCCTTTAAAGTAGAGGTGAGAATAGCGTTCATAAGAAAACTTTTTCCTGAACCTGAAGCCCCACAGATAAACGAGTTGTAATTTAGATTTTCTTTAGAAAAAAGATTTAGATGAGAGACTTCACCGCTTCGAGAGCGCAACTCCAGGTGTGAACGATCATTAAGCCTTGAGTAGTCGTGTAGAATTGGCAAAAGGTGAGCTAAATTTTCTGTTAAAATTGGTAGCTTTCTAATGCCCATCATTTTATTGCCGGGGATGTGGCTTTTAAGAACTGGTAGAGTACCGACACCTTCTAAAAATAAGCCTGCATTGCCAATCCCTGAGATCATGCGTTCAAAGTCTCTAGCAGTAGTCAGTGTCTCTTCATCATTTCCAATAAGAAGAATCCCCATCGAGACTTCAAATAAGGTTTCTTTGCCAAGCAGAATCCTTTCCAAGGTTTCTTCTGAAGAGGACAGTACAGAGTTAGATTCAATATTTTTAACTTCAAGAGAACTTGTGATCGACAGCGCATGGCTGACTCGTCTTTTTGTTTCAAGTTGTTTTTTTACCTTTGCACGATCAGGTATAGCCAACCGAATTGAAACCATAAATTCACATGGGGTTTCAAAAATAGTTTGGAGGCAGCCCTTCCATGTCACCTGTGGTAGTTCCGTCAAAGACAATACTCGAACCGTTTGGCCTTTGACTTTCACTCCCTCTTTTTCCCACATGATATCCGGTACTTTGTTTTCAAGAACCGTATTGCCGAGGATGCCCGTTAGAAGGCTAGTCCACCCATTACGCGATAATGGTGTGGGATCTAGTTTTAGCTCCTCTAAAAAAGCATTAAAGTGTGAGTAACTTTCTGGCTTTTGCACTTTTTCAAATACGTATAGCTTGGTAATAAACCCCTCTATCTGACTATCTCTAACTCGTCTTCGGCATAAAATGATTTGGCCCTCCGACAAATTTGGTAATTTCGTAATCAAATCAGAAAGTTTTGCAAAGAAGTTATCCGATATGGCTCCATCAAAAGATTCTTCAAATAATCCAGAAGACAGCGGCTCCACCTCAAATCCTTTTGAGATGGAGCCGTCAGTATTTGAAATGACTCCCTCCTTGAGCCAGTGTGCGCCTAATAACGATTTACTGAGTGAATATTTATTCATTGCTACCCCCTTGGCCGTCACTATTTCTTTGCTTATGACCTAAAAACAAGTGTGGCTCGAAGATAAAGCGACACAATAGTTCTAGGTGGCCATTTTTTTGTCCGTGAGAGATCACTCGCAAGGTTACTAATGAAGTCAAACCAAGTACCCATGAAAAGATTAGTGGAAGGCCAAGAATGTTTAAAAAAACATTTGATCCCGCTAAAATAAAAAATGAGGCAACAATCTGACTGACATCAAATCCCCAAAGTGTCGATTTGTTCATGTTGCTGGTCGGACAATTTTTCATCGAACAACCCTTTGCAACAAATCAACAATACTTTGCGCCCCAAATAAAATGACTGAACCAATGACTGCATAGATCAAGTGCTGTTTGGCGTTTGGATTTCCTGTAAAAAAACTAAAAGCTGCGAAGCCCAATCCCAGAACTGCAAATATCGGCAAGATTGAGCCTAGCAAAACAGTTTTTAGCCCCATGAGTGAGGATTCCACCGAGGCAAATGCCATCGGTGAAATGAGAAAAACGCCAATAATTAAAAATAATAATTTTCTATTCATTCGCTTCTCCTTATTAAAATGGGGCCGTTTCTGTTGCTTGAGATTGTTCTGGTTTTCGATCTTGGAGTTGGATGACATAGCGTTGATTGGGTAGAAGATAGAGTTCAAAACTTAAGGATTCCCCAGAGCGAGAAGGCCATGCTCTCCCAATTCGGTTCCATGCCGTTTTTTTCTCTACTTGTCCGTTGTTTCTTGTTTCGTATTCTTTAGCGACAATAACGTCGAAGAATTTTGTGCTCATATTGATTTCCTTCCTTTTGTGGTTGATAGATAAAATCCGGTGTGAGTGAGTCTGGTAAAATAAGTTCACCGATTGACCAGAGGTAAAAGTCGTAGCAATCGAGAATCACAAAGCCCCCCTGGAGCACCCTCCATAGGAGTAGTCGTCCAGAGTTTCCCCTCGCATAATTCGTGTGTCTTCAATTTGACTTTGGCGTACCCTCTTGGAGCCCCTAAACTCGATGTCTCTCCAAGCCAAATAGCCAATATCCTGTTCAGGTGAAAAATTGCAGTTAATGCAATGAGCATGTGTATTGAGCAGTTCATAACTTTGATCCCCGCAGCGAGGACATTTATTAAAATACATTCGCCACCCCTTTCTTGAGCGCCAATCCGTTCAGCGCCTTTCACTTATTTAAGTTGCAAGAAAGTAGGTGACTTGTGCCAAGTTGGTGTCCGGGCATAACTGCCTAAAATTGCGAGTTTGTTTAAAATGAGTTTCATATTTGGGATTTTAAAATTGAATGTACTGATTTGTTTTTGGAACAATCATCGGTATTATGAGTGTTTAAAAAATGGAATTATCGTTGATCTAAAACAATTGGGTTCTATCTCACCGAGAGATCACATTGCTTTGAACAGATCTTTCATCTATTGATTTGATCTATCAAACAAACCGAATAGTTTTATGCACGAGCGTCCATGTAGGAATAATTCCACCGGCTAAGGCTCCGATAAGCCAAAGAACTGCCAAACCTAATGTTATGTGAGCACCCAGGGCGACAAAGATGGCTAGTGATAATAAACCCAAAGAAAATATTTGGATAAAATAGTTTTTCTTTAAAACATTGAACTCATCTCGATTTAATATCAACCAGGCGCCAACAATACTAAAACTAATAAAAATGACACCACAAAGAGCCATACAGACTGAATGACCAAACGTCATAAAATAGTCCGCAAGTGAAAGTTGAGTATTAAATGGATTTAGGCCAAACTGACTACATACTGACAAAGACAAAGTACCAAAAACTGAATGAATTCCTAGGAGTTTAAAAAAAACAATAAAAGACGATGGATACATCATCTTTTTTGTTTTCTGAAGAATTTTTTCAGAGAGATCCTTTGGAGGTTGAGTCTGCCCTGTTTGAATAAACTGATTAAACTCTTCTAGCCACTCTGTCTCATTTAAATTATTTTTCATTTACCTATCTCCTTTTTATTAAGAGTAGATCTAACCTTTCTAAGCCCGCGACTAATAAGCTGTCTAACGTTTTGTGGGGTTGTATCGAATTCCTTTGCTATTTTCTCAAAGGTCCAATCATCTAAATAACGGAGCTTCAAAGCTCGCCTCTGAGGGTCTGGTAGAATGGAAAGTGCGACTTCCAATTGGTCAAAAGCTCCATATTCAGATAAATCACTTTCCGATGCTAGCTCATCTATTTCTAAAGGGTACGAATTACTAACTGTTTGGGTTTCAGCTTTTTTAAAATGATCAAAAAGTATATTTCTTGCAACGGTGAAGACCCAAGGAAGAAAGGGATAAAGTGCATTATATTTATCTCTTGATTTGTGTATGCGGGCAAAAGTTTCCTGCAAAAGCTCTTGAGCCAACTCAACTCCAATTTTACTTTTGAGATACTCATATATTCGACCAGAATGGCGGTGATATAGAATCTCAAAGGCAAGGTACTCACTTTCTTGATACAAACTCATCAGCTCCTCATCAGATAGATTGTGCATTTCTTTACTTTTTTGGCTCATTAGCACCTACAAAGGACATTACGAGTTATTTTTACATTTGTGACACAAGTCTCAATTTTAAACAAAAATTAAAATGCCTATGACCATTGTCACAAATTGGATTTTATCTCGTATTGCTATCCATGACAGCTCTTTTTAACGGTTTAATTAGTCTATTTTTTGTTTTGTTCCTGTTTCAGGACGCCTGGGGGAATCAATCAATAAGTCCTGAGGATTTTGTCAATATGGCTATTAAGCAGAATTTGGATTTACAACTTGCCGCAACAGAGAGCCAAGAAGCCCAGGCCAAAGCTCAAGGCATTCGAATACCACCGCCTTCCTTTGAATTTACTCAAATGAACATGAAGGATGGACAAACTTCTCAGGGCTGGCAGGTCAGTCAAACCATTCCTTTTCCAACAAAAATTAGTCGCGATTATTCTGCCCGACAACACGCCGTATCTGCTCAAAGAAAAGAAGAATTGGTAGCGAGACAAGATATCTTAGCCCAGGCAAAATTCATATACTTTTTGGTTTGGGAGACTCAAGAACAAGAGTCAGTACTAAAAGAGAAAAAAAGAGTTTTAACTAAGCATATTCGTATAGCCAAATCTCTCGCTCAATCAGACACATTTGCAAAAATTCATGTATTAAAAGCCGAATCTGAACTTGATCAAATAGAGAATGAATTGAAAACCGTCTTGCAAATCCTTCAGGAACGCCTCTCCTTGGCGGCTCAATTCTTGGATAAAAATCCAGCTAAGTTTAAGTTTCAAGCTGAAAATCCTGGTCTGTCCTCACCGCCTATCATATCTTCTGTTGACGACACTCCTCAAATCCAAGCAATGACCCATCACTTAAGACACTATGAATCTTTAGAAGGCGCGGCTCAATCTGAGTGGCTCCCAGATTTTACACTGAGCTATAGCCACATGGAAGAATCATCAAGGTTTCCAGAAAACAATCAAATTATGGTGGGAATCACTCTGCCCTTTGCCTACTTTTGGCAACCGATGGCAAAATCAAATGAAAGTTCCGCACAAAGACTAAAGACAGAAATCAATCTAAAAAAAGCAAGACGTAATATCCAAGCAGATAAAGTGAATCTAGAAAAAGCACTTCATACACTTAAGAGTCAATTATCTACTTTAAATAATAAAATTCTTCCCAAAGCAATAAAGCGAAAACGCCTTTTCCAAAATGTTGCACCTAGAGATCTAAGTAGTTTACAGGAACATTTAGAGACTTATCTTTCGGTGCCAAATATTCGTCTTCAAATACTAGCGCTTCAATCAAAATATGAACAAGTTGTATCTATGCTTTTGAAATATAAATCAGAAAAGGCGGTTCACATTGAATAAAAAATTAGGAGTAGTTTTGGCCATAGCTTTTCTGGTTTTAGGAGTATATGCGATTTCGTTACTTTTTTTAAAAAAATCCGAGAATGCTAGTCATGAAAATCATTTTCACAATCAGGAAGAAACATACACTTGCCCCATGCACCCCCAAGTTCGTGAGGGGAAGCCTGGAAACTGTCCTATTTGTGGGATGAAGTTAGTAAAAGTGACCGATGAGATGGCGAACGGGATCGACACACAAGCTAAAATTAAATTAAACATATCTCCCTACCAAGCCAGCCTTGTGGGCATCAAACCTGTAGAAGTCCAAAATAAAATTGTGTCTTACACCTTGCCGATATCAGGCAGAATAATCTCCAAGTCAACAGTGGCCATTCAAGTCTTTGAACAAGATCTGCGATATATAAAGTCAGGGGTAAAATTTATTGGAAGATCTGAGATTTTTCCAGAAGATCTAATCAAGGGAGAAATCGTCTCGGTGGACAATTTGGCTGACCCGAGTAGCCGAACTATTCGCGTTATAGGTAGAGTTGTAAGCGGGGGTCGCAACTCACTTTCTGAGTCGAGCTTTACTGGTAAAGTCATTGTCAACCTTGGAGAGAGGCTGGTGGTTTCCGAGTCAAGCGTGCTCTTTACTGGCACAGGCAATTTCGTCTACATCTATAAAGATGAGAGTCTTCAACCGCAAAAAGTAATTCTTGGCCCAAAAGTGGGAGACGAGTATGTGATTTTAGAGGGATTAGTTAAAGGGGATTTAATTAGTTCCGGACCAAATTTTCTTATTGATTCCGAATCAAAAATTAGAGGGCTGAATGATAAAAGCCATCATTGATTTTTCAGCTCACAATCGTTTTCTGGTGATTTCGATTACAGCACTATTGGTTGTTATCGGTGTTTTTAGTTTAAAGAACATTCCCTTAGATGCGATTCCAGATCTTTCAGACACTCAGGTAATCATTTATTCAAAATGGGATAGATCCCCTGACATAATTGAGAATCAAGTCACATATCCCATAGTATCAGCGATGCTTGGTGCACCTAAGGTAAAAACGGTTCGAGGATCTTCTGATTATGGGTACTCTTATGTTTATGTAATTTTTGAGGATGGAACTGATCTTTATTGGGCTCGAAGCCGAGTCATTGAGAGTTTAAATCGTATCGTTTCTCAACTTCCTGAAGGGGTAAAAACCGAAATTGGACCAGATGCTACAAGCGTGGGTTGGGTCTATCAATATGCTTTAGTCGATGAATCTGAAAAACTAACAGCTGCTGATCTTCGCTCCCTTCAAGATTGGACCTTAAAATTTCAACTTCAATCCGTTCCGGGAGTGGCTGAAGTGGCTAGCCTAGGCGGCTACGTTAAACAGTATCAAGTCAAAGTTGATCCAACCAAACTTCAACTTTACAAGCTTTCCATTAAGCAAGTTATGGAGGCCGTCGCTAACTCAAATCAAGAGACCGGGGGGAGAACAATAGAGTTTTCCGGTGCTGAGGCGATGATTCGTAGTCGTGCTTTAGTTGAAAAAATTGAAGACATTGAAAGTGCTGTGATTACATACGGATCTAAGAGTCGATCTCCTATTTTAGTTAAACAAGTAGCTGATGTAAGTATCGGCCCTGAAATGAGGCGAGGCATTACTGACTTTAATGGCAAAGGCGACACCGTGGGGGGCGTAATAGTAATGCGTCAAGGTGAGGATGCCCCCCAGGTTATCAAGGCTGTTAAAGAAAAATTGGAAGAGCTGGGAAAGTTTCTCCCTGCAGGTGTGAAAATTAAGACCGTATATGATCGCTCTGATCTTATTGAGCGTGCCATCGATACTCTTAGAGGAACGTTGCTTGAGGAGCTGATAATAGTCAGTCTAATTATTCTTTTATTTCTATGGCATATCCCTTCTGCCATTGTGCCAATAGTTACAATTCCGGTATCAGTATTGTTAGCATTTATACCACTCTATATTATTGGGCAAAGCTCTAACATTATGTCTCTGGCAGGAATTGCAATTTCCATAGGAGTTCTCGTCGATGGGGCTATTGTCGAAGTTGAAAATGCCTATAGAAAAATTCAACTATGGGATGAGGGTGGAAGAAAAGGCGACTTCTTTAAAGTGCGTCTAGATGCTCTTAAAGAAGTTGGCCCATCTGTGTTTTTCTCATTGCTTGTAATTGCTGTAGCTTTTATTCCCGTGTTTACCCTTATAGACCAAGAAGGCCGATTGTTTAGACCTCTTGCACTTTCTAAAACCTTTACTATGGCTATTGCTTCTTTTTTGGCAGTCACCTTTGACCCCGCCATGCGAATGTTGTTTGCCCGAATTGAGCCTTTTAATGGCAAGTATTCCTTCTTGAATACAATTGGAAATAAATTACTCATTGGCACTTACTATAAAGAAGAAAGACACCCTATAAGTCGAAGGCTCTTCAAGCTTTACACCCCAGCAGTTAAGTGGACTCTTCGTCACCGAAAAACCACCTTAGTGTTTGCTTTCGTTAGTACACTTTCAATTTTTCCTGGCTTTAGATTTCTGGGGTCGGAGTTTATGCCTACTCTTCATGAAGGAAGCCTTTTGTATATGCCAACGGCTTTGCCAGGGCTCTCGGTAACTGAAGCGCAAAAGCTTTTAATAGTTCAAGATCAAATTTTAAAAAGCTTTCCAGAAGTTGATACCGTATTTGGAAAGGCCGGCCGCGCAGATACTTCAACAGACACTGCCCCCCTAAGTATGATCGAAACTACAATTGTGCTAAAGCCAAAGTCTGAGTGGAGAAAAAACGAAAGATGGTATTCAAGTTTTCCGGGACTTATAAAAGCACCCTTTTCAAAGATCTGGCCCGAAACAATTAGTGAAGAACAGCTTGTTGACGAAATGAATGCCAAGTTAAGTTTTATCGGCATGCCAAATATTTGGACCATGCCCATTAAAAATCGTATTGATATGCTTTCTACAGGAATTCGTAGCCCAATTGGTATAAAAATATTTGGCCCCGATCTAGAGACTATTCAAGAATTAGGTCAAAAGATTGAAAATAAAATTAAAGTTCTTAAGGGAACCAGGTCAGTTGTTGCTGAGAGAATTGCTAGCGGATACTTTCTAGATGTTGATTTTGACCGAGAAAAATTAAAGCAGTATGGCCTATCAGTTAAAGACGCTCAAGATCAAGCGATGGCGTCCATAGGTGGGGCAAATGTGTCTCAAGTTCTCGCGACAAGAGAGAGATACCCTATTCAAGTGAGATTTGCTCCTGCCTTTAGGCAAGATAAGGAAATTATCGAAAGGGCATTAATCACCTCGCCAACGGGCGCACAGATTCCACTAAATTCAGTAGCAAAGATTCATGTGAAGAATGGACCGGGAATGATTCGCGATGAAAATGCTTCCCTTGTAGGTTATGTCTATATCGATGTCGACCCAAAAAGCACCGACATTGGATCTTATGTGGAAAGTGCTAAAGCTGTCATAGATAAAGAGCTTCAAGTTCCAGAAGGTTATATTGTGGAATGGAGTGGACAGTTTAAAAATATGGAGCGAGTTAAGGAGCGTCTAAAGATTATAATTCCTTTAACTTTAGTTTTGATACTTTACTTGCTCTATTTTAATACTCAGTCATGGGTAAAGACTTCAATCATTTTGCTTGCAGTGCCCTTCTCTTTAATCGGAGCTGTGTGGCTTCTCGTTTTACTTGGATACAATATGTCCATTGCCACTTGGGTGGGTATGATTGCTCTTCTCGGCCTTGATGCCGAGACCGGAGTGTTTATGCTTATGTATCTTGATCATGCCTATCAGGATAGAACAAAATCGGGACGCATGAATTCCAAAAAGGATCTTGAAGAGGCTGTGATTGAAGGAGCTGTTCATAGAGTGCGCCCTAAACTTATGACTGTAATGGCATTATTTATGGGATTGATTCCGATTATGTGGTCCGTGGGCGCCGGAAGTGATGTCATGAAAAGGATTGCAGCTCCAATGATTGGTGGGCTTACCACTTCCTTTCTTTTAGAACTGCTTATTTATCCTGTAATTTTTTATATATGGAAAGAACGAAAACTTAAATTGGTGAATACTTAAAAAAGGAGAAAGAAATGAAAAGGATAACATTTATTTTAATTGTATTAATGTTTGGGAACTCTGTTTTTGCTTTCGAAGCTACTCATAACGAAAAATCTAAAAAAACCGTGAAAGTTGAAATTGATGAAGATGGATTTAAGCCTGCAAAAATTAAAGTCCATAAAGGCGAAGAGTTGGTGTTACTTGTGACTAGAAAGACAGATAAAACCTGCATGAAAGAACTCAAGAATGCCGATGGTACGAATCAGGTTAAGCTGCCATTAAATAAAGAAGTCATGTTTAAGGTTGGGAGTCTGAACGAATCTGGTGAAGTTAAACTATTGTGTGGGATGGATATGACCGCAGGAATCATAAGTGTTTTGTAGAACCTACCAATTAAAACAGGCGATTCTAAAAAGGACGTAGAACATGGACCAGCATAAGCATACAAACTGTTGTCACATCGACCATAAAAAAGTTCAAAATACGGTTAAAGATCCTGTTTGTGGTATGGATGTCGACCCAAAAAATGCCAAAGGCGGAAGCTATACCCATAAAGATCAGGAATATTTTTTTTGTAACCCTAAGTGCAAAGAAAAATTTTCTTCTGACCCCGAAAAGTACTTAGGCCCAAAGAAGGAAAAGAATCTTTATCACGCCAACGTGGAATACACCTGTCCCATGCATCCCGAGATCAAACAAATAGGGCCTGGGACTTGTCCTATCTGTGGGATGGCCTTGGAGCCTACAGAAATTTCCCTTGATTACGAGGAAGATAAGACAGAACTCAATGATATGACTCTTCGTTTTTGGATCAGTGTTGTTCTTTGTGTTCCGCTTTTAATAATAACTATGGGCGGACGCCATTTTCTTACGGAATTTATTTCAGGAAGAATTTTAAGTTATCTTGAAGTGCTATTTGCAACACCCGTTGTAGTTTGGGCGGGGTTTCCCTTCTTTCAGAGATTCGCTCAGTCTTTAAAAACTAGAAATTTAAATATGTTTACACTCATCGGTGTTGGTGTGGGTGTTGCTTACACCTATAGTTTGGTAGGAGTGCTCTTTCCTCATTTGTTTCCTGATTCTTTTAAGGATAGTTCAGGAGAAGTAGGTCTTTATTTTGAAGCCGCTGCGGTTATTGTGGCATTGGTTCTACTTGGTCAAGTTTTAGAACTTAGAGCGCGCAGTCAAACCGGGGCTGCAATTAAAGCTCTTTTGGGGTTAGCTCCCAAAAGCGCAAGAAAAATCAATAAAAATGGCGAAGAGATCGATATACCCGTCGAGGATATCGTTCTTGGTGACAAATTGCGAGTTCGACCAGGAGAGAAAATTCCTGTGGATGGACAAGTTTTTGAAGGCAAATCAACGGTTGACGAGTCCATGATCACTGGTGAACCCATGCCTGTAGAAAAATCAACAGGCGATAAGGTCGTTGGGGCTACCATCAATGGAACTGGCAGCTTAGTCATTAAGGCTGAAAAAGTAGGTAAAGATACCCTTTTGTCTCAGATCGTAAAAATGGTCAGTGAAGCTCAACGCAGCCGCGCACCCATTCAAAAACTTGCCGATCAAGTTTCTGGAATTTTTGTCCCCACGGTGATCCTCGCAGCCATTGTAACGTTTTTCGTCTGGTATTTTTATGGCCCCAGTCCCAGTCTTGTATATGGGGTTATCAATGCAGTGGCTGTATTAATTATTGCTTGTCCCTGCGCTTTGGGTTTGGCCACTCCAATGTCTATTATGGTCGCAACAGGAAAAGCGGCGGGTCTTGGAGTGTTATTTAAAAGTGCAGAGTCCATTGAGCAATTGGAGAAGGTCGACACCCTTGTCGTGGACAAAACAGGTACAGTGACAGAGGGGAAACCAAAGCTTGTGTCTGTGATTTCTCTATCTAAAATGAGTGAAGATAAAATTTTAGAGTTTGCGGCCAGCCTTGAGACTGGAAGTGAACATCCTTTGGCTGCGGCGATCCTTGCCGGAGCAAAAGAAAAAAATATTATACCTAGAGAAACCCAAAACTTTAATTCAATAACAGGAAAAGGCGTTGAGGCTGAAATTAATGGAGAAAGTATTTTTCTAGGCAATAAGGCACTTTTTTCAGTAATACAGTTTGATAAATCGACTGATAAAAAGGCAGATGATTTAAGAGGACTTGGACAAACCGTAATGTTTGTCGGTTCAAAAAAGGAAATCTTTGGACTTATTGGTGTAGCCGATCCAATAAAGGCGACCTCGAAAGAGGCCATCACAAGACTTAGAAAAGATGGGCTAAAAGTTATAATGCTTACTGGAGACAACGAGAAGACAGCAAAGGCTGTGGCTTCACAAATTGATCTTGATGAAGTCATTGCAGACGTTTTACCTAGTCAAAAGGCAGATGTGATTAAGAAACTTCAAAGCAAAGGACGAATGGTTGCTATGGCGGGAGATGGCATTAACGATGCGCCAGCTCTTGCTCAAGCTCATGTGGGAATTGCTATGGGTACT
>CAZOAX010000002.1:15855-26586 GCA_964577735.1 uncultured bacterium | reverse complement strand
GTGATAAGCAAACGCTAAAAACATTTTTACATGCATTAAAAGCTCCTCTTGGGATCTATGCCGTCCTTGGTAACCACGATTATACAGAACCTTTGAGCATTAACAAACAGGGCTATTACGATACGGTTAAAGCGGGAGTTCCGGCTGTCAGTGGATTTAAAAGGCTATGGTCTGTTCCAGAGGTAAAAGGGTCGGCTACAGAAAGAGCAAAAGCTGTCAGGGCAAATCCGGATCTTTTGGAAGTGCTTGAGGAAACTTCTGTCACACTTTTAAACAATCAAACAGTCCAAGCGGGAGATGTAAATTTGACCGGCCTTGGAGATCTGATGGCAGATGCCATTCAGCAAGAGAAGGCATTTTCGAATTACGATCAAGACCTTGCAGGAATCATTCTTGCCCACAATCCGGATACGATTACTCGTTTAAAAGACTTTCCTGGTGACTTAGTGCTTTCCGGACATACGCATGGCGGTCAAATCAACCTTCCGTGGCTTTGGAAACGCTTCACCAGCATGGAAAATATGCAGTTCAAATCCGGCATGCACAAAGTGGATGATAAATCCCTCTATATCAGTCGGGGCCTTGGCGGCGTCATTCCTTTCCGCTTCAATACCATACCAGAACTTGTTACGATCACAATCAAGAAGGGGACAGTATGAAAGTAGGATTGATCCTCTTAGCCGGAGGAACAGGCACGCGTATGGGACTTAGTATCCCTAAGCAGTATTATTCGCTATCTGGACGTCCTGTGGCTCTTCACAGTCTTGAAGTGTTCCGTCAAGTGCCAGCGATTGCACAAATCGTGATTGTTGCGGACTCTGAATATCACCATTTATTTCCTGGACATACATTTGCATCCCCAGGTGCTCGTAGACAAGACTCCGTTTGGAACGGACTTCAAAAAATCGATCCCTCAATCGATTATATCTGTGTACATGATGCTGCAAGACCCTTTATTACCGTTGAACTAGTTGAAAGTGTCGTAAAAGAAGCTTGTAAAGTCGGAGCAGCGGCAGCAGCCGTTCCTTTGAAATTCAGTGTCAAGCAAGCCGACAGTTCAGGAAAAGTACAATGCACACTGGATAGATCCACTATTTGGGAGATGCAAACGCCTCAGGTTGTACGAAAAGATTTATTGCAAAAAGGATTTGCACTTGCAATCGCTCAAAATTTAACCGCCACAGATGATGTCGGTCTTGTCGAGCTATTTGACCAACCTGTTCAATTAGTGCCTGGAAGCTATCAAAATCTGAAACTGACAACTAGAGAAGACATCCAAATCGCTGAGCTTTACGCAAATGGTCTATAAGCTCACCGTAGCCTATGAAGGGACCGCCTATCATGGCTGGCAAGTTCAGCCAAACGGCATCTCCATCCAAGCCAAAATCGAAGAAGCACTTGCGATCATCCTTCAGGAACCTGTCCGGATCGTGGGATCAGGGCGCACAGACTCAGGCGTCCATGCACTAGCCCAAGTGGCGCATTTTCATACACAAAAACAAGTCGACTTGAATCGGATCTTGTTTGCCCTCAATTCCCTCATGCCGAAAGACATCCGGGCAACTTCCATTGAGTACCTGCCTCAAGGCTTTCATGCCCAGCATCACGCTAAGTCCAAGATTTATCGCTATCACCTTCATCTAGACAAAGTCTTAAATCCCTTTAAGCGCTTTTTTGTCTGGCATGTACAACCACCATTTGATCATGATCTCCTAAAAGAAGCCATTCAGCACTTCCTCGGCACCCACGATTTTACATCATTTTCCAATGAGGCCCATAAAGGAGTGGCAGCTCACGACCCCATCCGCACCATTTACCGGATCGACATCATTCAAGAAGACGGGGGAATCGCCCTTGAATTTGAAGGCGACGGCTTTCTTTATAAAATGGTCAGGAATATCGTCGGCACCCTTGTCGATTGTGCCAAAGGAAAAAGGCCCCCAAGCGATATCCCCCGCATCATTCTAGCCAAAGACCGTCGCCTTGCAAGTCAAGCCGCCCCAGCTCAAGGCCTCTTCCTCGTCCAAGTCCACTACTAAAATGAATATAATATTCAATACAGAGACACAGAGACGCAGAGGCACAGAGGGAGGGCATGTCTCTGTGCCTCTGCGTCTCTGTGTCTCTGTGTTGAATTAAAGTGTTTCGGAGATTTGGTTGAAGGAGGAGTAGACCTGCACGCCTCTTTTGATGAAGTCGGGGATTTCGGGATAGGGTGCTTGTGCAATCAAGACAGCTTTTGCATTTACACCAAGCAGTGAAGTGATACCGCGAGGGGAGTCCTCAAAGCCTATGATCCGGTCTCCGGGCTTGCTATGGCGTTGAACGGCCACCTGATAGCATTCAGAGTGCGGTTTTGGATGAGTATAGTCTTGTCTTGTGATCCAGTGAGGAATTCTTTGAAGCACTTCATGCTGTGCCTTCACAACAGAAATGAGTGCAAGCGGGGAGTGTGTAACGACTACATGGTTGATGTGAGCGTCTTGCAGGTTGCTTAAAATGGCTTTTACGCCCGGCATTAAAGCCACGGTGTCTTCCCTAAGCATCCTTTCCATATTGGCCTGTTTTTCCCGGTAGAGCGTCTCCCATGTGGGATCCTGTTTTTGTAGTTCCGGATACTCCACAAAGATCTCTTGTCTGAACTTTTCAGAAGAATAGTGTGCCGACTGACAATATCTTTCAAAAGACCACTTGAGCGTAATGCCCCTTGCCTGCATCATCTGCTTATATGCTAAGTAGTGCAGTTGCTCGGTGTTGACAAGCAAGCCGTCAAAGTCAAAAAGAAATAACTGATATTGGGATATCCAGGACATGAGCGATAGACTCCGTACATTCAAAGGAATTATTTTCGCTTTACTGATCACCGGTTGTCAAGATCAAAACGATCGACCAAGAGGTGAGTACATCACTCGTACTCACGATCAATTGACTTCGATCCCAAAACCAAAAATCCAGCCGAAACCATCTTATTTTTGGGAAAAAAATCGCGACACAGAGCTTGCCGAAATTACAAAAGAATGTTTCCGTTGCAAAGGAAATTCATTAAATCCCTACAAATCCGAAATCGTGCGCGGCGAAGCCGTCAAATACCACGACTGCGGCGGATACAAAAAACATAGCCTGCCCCTCATCAACGGTAAAGAATCCGTCTACCCCGTCCTTCTCGATCTTCTCAATTATATCCAAGCCAAAACCGGTCACCGAGTTGTCGTCACAAGCGGCCACAGATGTCCTGAGCACAATACTTTCGTCGATCCTTCTCCGCAAAACCAATATTCCAAACATCAAATCGGCGCCGAAGTCGATTTCTATGTCCAAGGCCTTGAAAACAGCCCTCTGACCATCGTAGATATCATCCAAAATTACTACCAGGAAACCCATAAAGACAAAAAAGACTACATCGAATTCAAACGCTACGACAAAGAAGAGACTCTCAAATACAAGCCCTGGATGAATAAAGAGATTTTTATCAAGCTCCTCCTCTCCTTTGAAGGTCGTAATGATGACAATCGCCATCCCTACCCCTACATCGCCCTGCAAGTGCGCCACGACCGTGACAAAAACGCCCGCGTTTCCTACTCCTGGGAACAAGCCTTCGGTAACTACCTCCGTTATTAACACTAGCAATAAAATCCAAACCCAGCTAAACTAACCCCAGTTTTTGCCGACGTGGTGGAATGGTAGACACGGTAGACTCAAAATCTACTTTAGGCGACTAAGTGCTGGTTCGAGTCCGGTCGTCGGCATTTTGTGGTGAATTTTGGCTATTTTCGCGGATCTTGAAAGCGGCCCTACATGAGTAGCGGCCGCTCCCAAGATTCGCAAAACTAGCTCAAAATTCCCTCAACAAAATCTTAACCGAAAGTTTCGTAAGAAGCTTTCGGTTTTTTTATGTCAATTTTTAAAAGGGTGTAGAAATATGTTTAAATGGAACTATGAAGCCTCATTTGAATTTGATGTTCCAATCGTTCCTTTGTGGGAGTTCTCCGCGGATCCAATTAATTGGCCTCAATGGATTGATTTATATGAATCATGCCAGTTAGATTCTATTAATCCACGCCAAGTTAATGCAAAAATAAAAAATACCCAGTCTTCTATATGTATAATGATTGCCGAGAGTGAGCCGCCAACATCGTTTCAATATTTAGTAAAAACTATTTTTTTTAGTCAGTCTGCACGAACTGTATTTACAGAGGTTTCTCATAACAAAACGAAAGTAACTTCCTACATTACAGTTTCGAGTCTGTTGACTCCTTTTTTTCAATCTTACTATCGCAAACAGGTTGAAAAACAATTAAAAAAGAGTATCGAGGTGATCAATGCAAAATTTAACAGCGGGTGTAGGGAGGAAATAGTATGTCACTAAGTCTTTCAAGATCAGCGCTTGATCATCCCCTGCCTGAGTGGCAGCTGAGTGGATGGAATTACTATAGCAAAGCGTTTCTGCCTTTCAAGCTTGCACTTAAAACGAATCAAAAATTGATGGATTTTAAAAATGATGTTTTTGGTTTGATCCTTCCATATCCTCACGGATCGGATAGCGATCCCTACATGGGAACTTTTCGTTTAAGTCCTGATGCGATTCGGATGCTTAAGATGGTTGCAGAGAAAGATCCTAGGTATTTAGATTTGTTTGAACAGGTTTTGAGGCAGCCTGAGCCTAAGTATTTACATTTGTTCAATTCTGGAGAATATAATCAGGTCCTTTCTGCGACTGCGGATGGACGTTCATTTAGAGATGTTGAAATTCGCCCTATGCAAAGAGTGATCATGAGATTGAGACAGTCTTAATGGGAAAATTGAAGGGGGTCTCCGAAGTTGTACCAGATGGCGGCGGCGTGGATGTCTTGGGCCATGCCATTCTGTCCGTTGAAGGATTTTACTTTAACGAACTGATACTCAATGCCGGCCTGCCATTTGCCCCAAAATTTGTAGAAAAGGTTGACGCGTAAATCTTTTAGGCTTTTTAGGGTGTTTTTGGAGAATTGGGTATCGGGGATCTTGTTCCCTTGCTGCATTCCAAAAACAATGTCTGAAATCAGCACATCCGTAATCCAATCATAACGGCAGGCAAGGCAACCGCCGGAAGAGTTAAAGGCAAAGAAGAAGTCTTTTGTGCTGATCGCGGCATTGCTGAACCATCCGGAGAACATGCTGCCTAATCCTACGGAGTGATTGAGAGTTCCCCATAGGAGGAGGTTGTTCCATTGATAGCTGGCTATACCGCAAACAGCCCAGATATTTCGCTTTTTCGTTTCCCCAAGGATATTTAAGATATAGCGCTCCTGCGAGGCTGCAGCTCCCAAACTGGCCTTGAAATTAGTCCCTAAATAGCTGAGTTTAGCAGAAAATAAAGGCCAGAGTTGTTCGCCACCATCTAATGGATCATCTCCTTCAGGTGTTACATAGCCAAGGTTATTAAAGGCATGTTTTTCTGCATCTGCTTCAAATTTAAGGATAGCTTTGTTTTCAAGCTGATGTTGATAGCCGACACGGAGTTGGGGTTGTCTTGCAAGCGCTACGCCAACCGGAGCGTTTTGGGTATTAACAAAAAGGGGATCGGGTATATCCGGAATATTCATCGGAAGCGTCCAGTATTGCCCTGCAAGCATGAAGAATCCGCTCGGTAGTTCAGCTTTAGCATAAGCGAGTCGCAAGCGAAATGCTCTGCTATTAAAACTAATGGCATTGCCATAGGTATCAAAAAAATCTCCTTCAATAACGGCTGACGTGTTGACTCCGTAAAATTCATCCAGGGCTTTAACTCCGATTCTTGAACTTCGGGCATCTATGATTGTCTGACTATGGCGATCGGCAAGGTCTGAATTGAGTGGGACTTTTTGTGGAAAAACTTCGGGAAAATTCCCTGTTAAGCGATCGACAAATAATGCTTCGAGTTTAATGAAGCCATATAGCCCGATCTCTGTTGATCACGCATACATGCAATCATCATCGCAGGAATACTCCGCATAAATGGGATTTATAAACAGCAAAGACATGAAGAAGATTATGGCATGTAGCATTGCTATCCTATTGAAAAAAAATGGAGTATATAACAGGGCAGGAAATCATGAGAATATATTTTTTAAAAAACGACTAGTTTGCTATGAGATGGATAGAATCTTCAAAAACAAGGGGTGGGCTATGGTTAAGGATAGAGTCGAACCGATTCGTAAATCTGACGGAAAAGGGTGGGTTGATCATGGTCCAAGAAACTATAGCCGCGACCTTGAGAATCCTGACATCCTTGTTCCCCCTCCTACAGATAGTGGTACCATCAGTAATTTGCGCTTCAGTTTTTCTGATGCGCATCAACGCCTGGAAGAGGGTGGTTGGGCGCGTGAGGTGACAAATCGTGAACTTCCAGCATCTACAGACTTGACCGGTGTCAATATGGCATTGGAGCCTGGTGCTTATCGGGAGATGCATTGGCATAAAGAAGCTGAATGGGGTTTAATGCTGTATGGAAATGCCAGAGTGACTTCCCTCGATGAAAAAGGACGTAGTTTTATTGACGATGTGAAAGCTGGCGACCTATGGAACTTTGAAGCCGGTATTCCGCATTCTATTCAAGCGCTTGATCAAGGGTGTGAGTTCTTGCTTGTGTTCAGTGAGCCTGACTTTTCAGAGAACAACACGTTTTTATTATCAGATTGGTTGATCCATACTCCAAAAGACATTGTTGCGGCCAACTTTAAAAAAACAGAGGGAGAAATAGAAGCATTTCCCCATAAACAAAAGTACATATTCAAAGCCAATGTGCCAGGTCCAATCAGTCAGGTGGAACGTAAAAATGCAAGTGGAAATGTACCAAGCCCCTTTACTTTCCATATGGATAAGGCAACTGTTATACACTCAGAAGCTGGAAAAGTGCGCATTGTCGATTCAAGCGTGTTTCCGGCAGCTCAAACGATTTCAGCTGCCTTTGTGGAAGTGGCGCCCGGAGGAATGAGGGAGATGCATTGGCATCCTAAAGCCGCTGAGTGGCAGTACTACATTCAAGGGAAAGCTAAAATGACAGTCTTTAACTCAGATGGTCATGCCCGTACATTTGACTATCAAGCAGGTGATGTTGGTATTGTTCCGATTGTGGCAGGTCACTATATCCTCAATACCGGTGATGAACCCCTGATATTTGTTGAGATTTTCAAAAATCCAAATTATTCAGACATTTCGTTAAATAAATGGCTCGCAACAAATCCAGATCAAATTGTCAGCGATCATTTAAATGTTACAAACCGTTTTGTCGAGTCTTTGCCTTTAGAGCCAACTCCGGAACCAGTTGTTTGGTATAAGCAAAATAATCCGAAAAACTCCTAAAGGATGGCAATATGGGCAATATTACGAGATCCACGACGGCACCCATCCCCAATCCTGCTGTAAAAGAGCCTTTGATGCAATTGCCCTTTGTCGCTAGTTCTGTTTTTGCTCGCCGCCCCAACACTCAATCATCTATTCGATAGATTTCATATCGCCTGGATCCTTTCATTTTTAGCAGGTATGCAAGGGAATGCCTTTCATAAAGTGGATGGGCAGTTATATGGAAACATTGCCGTTACATTAAACGTGCAGTTAGCCTTTAACTATCTCGCTGAGTCATTTTTTAAGATCAATGAACCCAATCGGAAAGCTATTCTTAACAGCTTTGTTAACTATATGCTTGTTTTAGCGGGTTTTGCAGCAGGTGCATTTTTAAGTGCTGCGATTACTCCGGTTTTTGATAGCTATGCATTACTGATAACAGCATTTGGCTTAGTTGGGATATGGTGTTTAGTCTGGACGATGCACAAGCAAGATGTTGAGGCTCCAATTGATTCTAACTAGAGGCTATGAACATGGCTAAAATCACTTTAGTTTTTGATACAGATACAGGGAAAAATGAAGAACTTGCCCTGTTAAGTGAGAAAGTGATTAAAAGTCTAGGTTCAGAAGTCCGTGTTAGACAGGTATCACCTGTTTTTACATCTGATGATTCGAAAATGAAAGTGCAAACAAATGGGATTCCATTTGTAAGTGAAGAGGACATGGTTTGGGGTGAAGGTTATATTTTATCTTGCCCTGTTCATTCAGGAACCTTCTCTGCCTCCATGAAGTATTTTTTAGATCAAATCCATTGGAAAGCTGCCGGTGGTGCATTTTTAAATCGGCCTCTGACTGCCATGACTACAGCTAAAATGCAGCATGCTGGGATAGAAACAACTATTCAACAGCTTTACTCCATCGTCCAAGAATGGGGTAGTATCATTGTCTCAAGTAGTTTTATCTATAAAGAGATCAATTCCGTTTGTGGAAATCCATATGGGCTCAGTTTTATCATCGATAATAAGGGAAGCTTTGGAGATCCGAAAAAAGTCGAGCTAGCCCTCCAAACCCACCTCAAACGTTTTATAAAAATTGTAGAAGCTTGCAAAAATGTGGAAAGTCACCCCTTAAACAGCCAAGAGTCTTGCCCCTATACGGTGGCTAAAGTTCTGTCCTCCTCTTAAATCCCTTCTAAAAATAACTGGAGTTTTGATTTTGTTTCTGTGATTTTTCCGTTTTCGAGGAGGAATAGTTTGCCTTGGAGAAGCTTGACGAGGTGGGTGTCATGGGTGGTCAGGAGAATGATCCGGTTTTCTTTGGCAAGTTCGGTGATGTAGGTAGCGACTTGAGCGGTGAGCTTGGGGTCGAGGGCTGATGTGGGCTCATCAAGGCAGATCACTTTGGGGTTGAGAGCGAGGGTTCTTGCGATGGCAAGGCGCTGCTTTTGGCCGCCGGATAGCTGGGAAGGGTAGGAATGCGCTTTGTCAGCAAGGCCATAATGCTTGAGAAGATCGTTTGCGATGATTTTTGCTTCTGATTTGTCTTTGTTTTGGCATTTGACTAAGGGGAGGATGATGTTTTCCTCGACGCTTAGGTGCTCAAAAAGGTTGAAGTGTTGGAAGACCATGCCGACTTCTTTTGCGTTCAACGGTTGTTCATCTAATGTGAGTGTACCGCTGTCGTAGGTTTCCAGGTGATTCAAGATTCGGAGCAGGGTGGATTTGCCGGCGCCGGAGCCACCGAGGAAGATACCGATTTCCCCATGGTTGATTTCCATGTCCAAACCTTGAAGAATGGGTTTTTCTTTGAATGTTTTGGTCAGTTTTTTGATTTTAAGCATAGTTTTTGAGCCTTTTTTCATAGTAGTGGATGCATAAGGAGAGGGTGGCTGTTAAAATGAGATAGATCACGGCAACAGCTAAGAGAATAGAGAAGGCATCGTAGGTGCGGCTCCGGATGGTAGATGCCTCTTTTGTCAACTCCATAACTCCGATAATGGAGGCAAGGCTTGAGTCTTTGACAAGGGTGATCAGTTCGTTGCCGAGGCCGGGTAAAGCGATCCGGAAGGCTTGCGGGAAAACAATGTGTGTTTGGGTTGCTGCTTTCGTGAATCCAAGTGTGTAGGCCGCTTCAATTTGCCCTTTCGGTACAGCTTCGATGCCCCCTCGGATCATTTGACTGATGTAGGCAGCACTGTTGAGTCCAATGGCAAGGCTCGCTGCCCAGAAAGGAGCGATCATCAGACCAAGCTGAGGAAGCACGTAAAAGACAAACAGGATTTGGACAAGCATGGGCGTGCCGCGGAATAGTGTGACATAGGTGCCTACACAAAAGGGGCATGAGCTTTGCGCGAGTCCTAAAATACAACCGAGGCTAAGACCGATAATAGCCGCCACAAGGGTGATCTGCAAACTCATGGTGGTGCCTTCAAGAAGGCTTGGAATGGATTCCCAAATAAGCGTGAAATCGATCATGATAGTTTCCATTTTGCTTTTAATGTGCCGAGTGTTCCGTCGCTCTCTATCACATCGAGGGCTTTTTGCACTTGGATAAGCATTTCAGGCTTGGATTTCGGGACGATCATGGCGCATGTTTCGCCTGTTCCTTCGATGGGTTCAAGATGGTATTGTGATGGGTCCTGATTTTCAAAAAAGGCATTTACAGTGCTTTTAGCGGTAACAAATGCATCCGCTCGTCCAGCCTTAATCGCCATAAAAGCATCTGCTTGCGTACTGAGTCGCAGGAGGTTGATGTCTTTTCTAGCAGTCATCAATGTGTCTGCAGTGAATCCTTCGACGACGACAACGGTTTTTCCCTTCAGGTCTGTGATCTTGGTTTTAGTAAATATGACAAGAGGGTCTTCTTTTAAATAGGGTTTGGTGTACAGGACTCGTTTTGCCCGTTCTTCTGTGTGGCTCATGCCTGCCGCGACAAAATCGACCCGGCCTAAAAGAACTTCGGGGATTAGCGCATCAAAAGGCATATCTTTGATTTGAATATCCTGGTCCATTCTTTTGGCGACTTCTTTAGCCATATCGATGTCAAAACCGACAATTTGCTTATTTTCAATGTAGGTAAACGGAGGGAATTCGGCATTGGTTCCCACAATAAGTGTAGCGAGTAACATTGAAAGCATCTAATCCTCCTTTTTTTTAAATTTGAGTTTTGTGCACAGGGCTTCATAGGTTTTTTTAATATTTTTGACAGACTTTGGTGTCACAAAAACGGTGTTTTCACCAGATAGGCAACCTAGTACCTCAAGTTCTTCTTCTACTTCATCGATGCGATCTCCTACAAAATCGGCAAGCGCGGGGTAGGTTTTGATCACGATCATGGATTCATTGTGCGTGATATCGATCAAGGCAAGTTTGAGGATCTCACTTTGCACATCTGTTTCCGGCAGAACATAGATCAGGTCTTGCTTTACAA
>CAZOAX010000002.1:0-15845 GCA_964577735.1 uncultured bacterium | reverse complement strand
AATCTCGAGAGATCGCCGCTTGATTGGTCTCAATTCCGTAGTGCTTTTTCAGCAGCTCCACTAGTTCATTCTGATCGGAAATAGCGCGTTTTTTTAGTAGATCTGAGATGGCTTGTTGTCTGTTCATTAAATTCCTCAACATGAATATTTATTCACTATAACATGCATAAATATTCATGTCAAGTTTTCTTGTTTTGAAAAGGATTTTTAAATATAGATGGTATCTTCGTCGGAGGTGGCATGAAAAAAATTGCACTGGAAGAACATTTCATTACACAAGCGTTGCTAAAAGAAACGCAAGAAACTGATTTTACCGCAATGGATCCAAGTAAAGTGGCTGACTTTCAGGCCCGGTTGTTGGATTTTGATGCTTTGCGTATTCAGGCAATGGATGAGGCTGGGATTGAAGTTTCCGTGCTGTCTTTAACCGATCCTGGCATTCAAGGGATAAAAGATACGAAAATTGCTACTGAACAAGCTTCTAAGACCAATGCATTTTTGTTTGAGAAGATCTCTAAAAATCCGAAACGATTTCGCGGATTTGCCTGCCTTGCGATGCAGGATCCTGAGACTGCTGCAAAAGAGCTTGAACACTGTGTCAACAAGTATGGGTTTGTTGGAGGGCTTGTCAATGGTCAAACCAATGGTTCTTACTTGGATGAGGAGAAATATCATTCCTTTTGGAAGAAGGTACAAGAACTGGATGTGCCGATTTACTTGCATCCGGGAAGTCCTTTGCATGCTCCTTCAAGTTTCAAAGATCAACATGAACTGGATGGACCTGTATGGGGCTGGACGGTTGAAACGGGAACGCATGCGCTTCGATTGGTATTTTCCGGATTATTTGATCGGTTTCCAAAGCTCAAGATTATTTTGGGGCATATGGGGGAGACTCTTCCCTATCTTTTATGGCGCATCGATAGCCGCTATGGGATTATTAAGCACGGGAAAAAGCTCAAAAAACTTCCCTCCCAATATATCCGCGATCATTTTTATGTGACAACTTCGGGGGTCTGTGCCAACGGGCCACTTAAATGCGCGATTGAAGAGCTTGGGGAAGATCGTGTGATGTTTTCAGTGGATTATCCGTATGAGTCTTCAAAAATAGCTGCAAAATTTATTGAAGAGGCTCCTTTAGATACAAAAATATTGGAAAAAATCTGTTATAAAAATGCGGAGAATATTTTAAAGCTATGAGATATTTATTAGTTATTGCCTTGCTTACGACAGCTTGTTCAACGCAAGAAGAAAAGAAACCCAATATCATTGTGATTTTGACAGATCAGGAACGTTATCCAACACATTGGCCTGAAGGGTGGGCAGAAAAAAACCTTATTTCCAATGAACGATTGAAAAAGAACGGTCTGTTTTTTACAAGGGCTTATACGGCTGCTTCTGAATGCACTCCAAGCCGGGCTGTCCTTTATACAAGCGAGCATTACCCAGTTAATAAAGTGCCCAGCACCCCTTCTAAAACTGGACTTCCATCAGCTGATGAGCTTATGGACATCGGCGCCTTACTCAAGAAACATACGGAATATGATGTGGTCTGGAAAGGTAAATGGCACCTCAGTCCTCCTCTTGATGGCGGGTATAACTGGACAGAGAAGGACATCGCCGTCATGCAAGAGAAGTATGAGCTATATGGATGGACTCCTCCTGATGCCGGCAATGCGATTTTGGAATTTGAGAAGAATACCGATGGAACTTTTTTTGACGGACTGACGACTCTTGGAGGAGGCTATGCCAATAATGATCTCCGTTATTTAGAAGGCACTTCTCAAACCACACCTAAAGAGATTCCGGGCTGGGGTGAGGGTGTGATCGATTATTTGAAAAATGTCGGATCTAAGCCATTTTGTTTATTTATCTCGCTTGTCAATCCGCATGACGTGTGGGTTTATCCGTCAGTTTGGGAAAAAGCAGGCTATAAGAAAGAAGATTTTGCCAATATGGGTATAGAGCTGCCGGATAATTACGCCGATGATCTTACAACCAAACCCTCAATTCAGCTCAAGGCAAGGGAAGCCTATAACAAACAATCTCCGTTCAAGAATAAGCAGGAAGAGCAAGAATACGTCAATTTTTATGCTTATCTGAATAAAAAAGCAGATGAGAATATTGTTGCCATTTTGGATACTTTGGATGCCTTGGATTTAACAAAAGATACAATTATTATTAGGACAGCAGATCACGGCGAGCTCGGGCTATCTCATGGCATGCGGGAAAAGGCCTATACGGTCTATGAGGAGATGATCCATATTCCATTAATTATATCTAATCCTAAATTGTTCAAAGAGGCACGTACTACCGATGCTTTTTACTGCCATTTGGATTTGCTGCCAACCGTAGCTGAGCTTGCTGGCGTGAAGGAGTTTGATCAGTATGGCAAAGGGATAAGCATCGTACCTGTTTTGAAAAATAAGAAAGTATCTGTTCAGGATTCCATTCTTTTTACGTATGATGATAATTTCTTTTTGCCAGCAGATGTTCCCGGAGGGCATATTCGGGCGATCCGGGAAGGGGATTATGTCTATGCAGTCTATTATTCTGAAAATGGAACGCATTTCGAGTATGAAATGTATGATCTGAAGAATGATCCAGGACAATTGCACAACCTGTTATTTGGAGAAATCTCTCCAGAAGTAGCTGAGGTTGCAACACAATTCCATGTTAAATTGAAAGAAAAGATCGACCATTCAGCTGCCTTGCCGGCAGATTTCCCATGGCCTCAAGATCCTTTTAGTGTGAAAAAGTAAGCAGTAATAAGAACTCACTGACCTTAAGTTATTAATGATTAACATCCAGACAGAATTCAACACATACTCTAATTGCGAAGACATGAAGGCACGAAGAAAGCTTCATGAAAACATGCTCTCTTAGTGTCTTCGTGTCTTCGTGTTGAATCTAAAAACTTAATAAATGATAAAGTTGAGTCTGTGTCGCTGTGTTGGCTTGAAAGTGACCCTGTTGACAGGGTCACTGGATTGATTATAGGTCGAATTGGAAGCCGATAGCAAAGGCATTGTAGTGTGTATTGTTTACTTTAACATTCCATGGGGATGTTGGGGCGTGAGTTGGATAGTTTGTTGCACCTAAGATGTAGTTGCTTGAATCCACGTATAGGTAGCGGTATTCTGCAAAAACATGGAACAATTTGCAGAAGTTGTAACGAAGACCGGCTTTTGCTTGAGCAGCAAATGCCCATGTTGAGTCACTACGTCTTGAATTGAAGTGGTTGATCCCGGCTTCAGGTGGTTCAGTTTGAAGGGAGTCTGCTTTTTTAAGAGCTAAACGTGTAGCGCCGATACCACCACCAACGTAAGGAGTCAATCCAAAGAGTGAATCAGTGTTCATAGCAAGAACAACGTTTGTTAAGATGACAGTTGAATCCACTTTGAAAGAATCCGCAAAGTTATGCTCTGGCAATCCAACGACTGTTTGGTTGATCAGGTTTCCATTTCTCTTTTGATTAAAAAAGAAGACTTCAAGTTCACCGGCAGTTGCAAGCGACCAGCTTGAGCATAGGTTTGGTTTAGAGTATTCATAACCGACTTGAAAGCCCCCAAATCCTGGAGAAACTTTATTTAATTTTCCGTCTGCAATAATAGGAAGAGGTCCTCCAAGCGCTTCAAGGAAGAAAGCTGTTCCGTACTGATACATTTTATTGGCATCTGAATAGAGCTGTCCACCAAATGCACCGACATACATACGACTGTTTGATGGCTCTTCACAGCAGTCCCAAGCAGCTAGTGATTGAACACTCAAGGCAACTAAAGCGATCCCTTTTAAGAACGAACGATACATGGATTTACTCCTTTTTTTTGTTTGTCTAAATAAATTTTAAAATAGGTGTTTCTGCATTTACTTGCCATTTTTTTTGTTTGCCATTTATCGCATTAAGATTTAAAAAATAAATTTAAAACGAGAGTAAGCTGATGAAAACATTCCAGATCTTCCTATGTCTATTATTTGCATTCGAAGTGAATGCATCTCAAACCTGGATCGTGATCGATGAGATTCCTTCAGCGGGAATGACGATCAGCACGCCTGGGTCATATGTGCTTGGAAGGGATATCACGTGGAAACCAAAAGCAAATGGGCAGGCTATTTTAATCACTGCATCTGATGTGACACTTGACTTTCACGGCCATACCCTTTCAAGTCCCACAACAGGATACTATACGACGGGAATTGTGGGCTTGCTCGCCAATAATTTGACCATCAAGGATGGAACGATTGAGAACATGTCCTATCGCGGGATCGATTGTACGGCATGTTTCAATGTGGACATTGCGCACATGACTGTGGATGGGCTGAATATCGAAAATACGGTTGATTATACTGTGCCAGTGGGCATATTGGTCACGGCTTCCAACACGGTTTTTGTCAACAAATGCAAAGTTAAAAACATCAATGTCAGAACGGGATCCTGCGCTGCCATTCAAATGTCCGGCGTATTTAATTCCAAGATCTGGGATTGCCATGTATCTAATTTGCTCAATCGCGACGGGGCTTGCACAGGTATTGGCCATATCCTTTGTGATGGAGCGGATGTTAAATCATGCAAGCTTGAGGGGCTGAAGAGTGAGTTCATTGACAATCTCAATACTGAAGGTCACACAGCTATTGGATTGATTCCTTTCCTTTCAAAGAATTTAACATTGCGTGATTGTAAAATATCGGAAGTGACAGGTTGCTGTGATGATGCGCATGGGATCAGCGTTTTTGAATGCAATAGCGCAGTTGTGGAACACTGCAAAGTATTTAGCGTGCTTGATGGAGCAGGTCCTGCTAAAACCGGCGCTAAGGCAACAGGAATTGAAGTTTACGGATCAGATGTCCAAGTGATCAAATGCCATGTCAATTACATATCTGCGATCAATCCTCAAGATAAGCAAGCAACAGGTTTTAGTGTAGCGCAAGGTTCTAACAATAAATTTGTCGACTGCCATGCCAAAAATGTCAAAGTTTACAACGAGTTTGGTTTTGAAGATACTTCAAAAGGTTACGGCACAGGTTTTGGCTGGGCACCCGATCCACGGATCATCGAGCCTGCCGTTAACACCCTTTACCAAGACTGCTCTGCCAGATACTGTCAGCTAGGATTTGACTCCTGGTTCCATATCAACTCTGTCTGGGATAATATTCGCTCCAAATGCAACGGGATCGACGTTTTAGTTCAAGATAGTTCCGCAGAAAGAACCCTTTCATGCGATGCCTGTTCAGAATGTGGTTGCACTTTCGCAGGATGCTATCCCAACCCTTTTTCCATTACTATTAACAATGTTGCCAGTGGCAATATTTTTATCGATGTGAAGACAAGAGAGTGTGATTAAATCTTAAGTTTTGCTAAATTTTTTGCGAATTTAAATGGAGAGGATCATGAATTCGCAAATTATTAGTAATCCTTGTCCCTATTGGGCCACTTTGTTTTCGAATGAAGTCTATGTTTCGATTTTTAAAAACTTGACGCTAACCGAACTCAAAACGGTTGCATGCGTATCGCATCTTTGGAATGAAATTGCTAGTTCATTAATTGGAAGTCCATTGAATGAAGCTTTTCTTTCTGTAAGGGAAATTCTGGAATGCCCATACTATGAAAGCTTCAATCCAGGATTTTATCATGGTTTAACAAGAAAGCAGTTTAACTTCCCATGTAAGAAATCTTTTGAACTAACCGATCAATATTTTAAAAGTAATGTCAAACCATTTGATCAGGGCAGAGGGTTATTAAATGTTATCACTGAATTAACAAAGCATATTGAATACGGCGTTCCGAAAATTCACTTTTGGAAACCTTTACCACCATTCACTTTTACAATTGCTATAAATATTTTGATCGGTAAAGTTGTAGAAACTTCTCTGCAAAAAGACAAGAACGAAGTGGGTATTTCATTCATTGATCCTGATGAAATTCAATCGATAGGTAGGAACTGTTACCCATCATGTGGCTTCATGAATATAAGTGAGGTCAAAAGCAATAATGAAATACCTTATTCAATTTCGTGTTATTTTGATCCAGGTAATTTGGACGACAATTCTCAAGAATCAATTATGTTTAATTTACAAGGTGGGTTACGCGATGGAGTAGTTAAAATAGAAGAAGGTTTTGCCGTTTAATTGAGGGATTAGTTATAATTTGATTGTAGTTATTTTTAACTAGGGGTGTTTATGGGTAAAATAGTAACTTGTTTAATGGCTTTTGTAATACTTTCAGCTCCAATGATGGCTGCTGAGGTGGAAGTTATTGATAATCAAGCGGTTACGGAATTGCTAGATCAGCTTCCGCATAAGGGTTTTTTGACACGCGGAGGTAATGGTTCGACTGTACTGAAAGTTTCGGAAGAATACATAGATAAAATTTTCCCATACATTCAGGAGATGTACGGAAGTGAAGGCTTAGTAAAAGGATCCTCTGTTGTAGGTGCTCACGTGAGCGTCAACCGCCCTTCGATTGGCGAGGAAAGACTAGGTGAAATCCCTGAACTTAATCAAGTCTTTGAATTCAAACCCACCCGTTTTGGCACTCTTGTTCCGGATCTTGATCCTAAGTGGGAAAGAGTGTGGATTATCGAGGTTTCAGCTCCTGAATTAGAAGCTTTAAGGGTCGAAAATGGCTTAAGCCCAAAAATTGGCAATACTGACAATGAACTCCACATCACAATCGCGACTAAACTTAAAGAAGCTCCTAAGGATCAGTAGTTTAGCAAGAATGGAAAAGTGTGAAATGTAGCCAAATGGTAATCTGGTTTCATTCATTTAAGGAGAAATATAATGAATGAAACCTACCTTCATCACATGGAGTCCATCCTTCGTGTACTTGTCTTCATCGAAAGTCACTTAAGTGAAGAACTGCATTTAGACAAACTGGCTAAAATCGCCCATATTTCTCCTTATTACTTTCATCGCCTCTTTCATGCATATATGGGAGAGACCCTATCGGATTATATTACTCGTCTCAGAGTTCAGCGAGCGAGTGAAAAACTCAATTATACTGATTCTACGGTCACAGACATTGCGTTAGATGTAGGCTATGAAACGCCTTCTTCTTTTACAAAAGTTTTTAATCAGGTGATGGGATCATCGCCAAGTGCTTTTAGAAAATCGATGCGTCCGGCCCTCGATCTGATGCTCAAGCGGATTCCTCCAAGCCCGACACTGGAGCCAAAATATGTGGAGCGTAAGGAGGAAAAAGTTCTTTTCATTCGCAAGGTCGGATCCTATGAGGAGACTCCTTGGCAGGGGTTTCAACAACTACTGCAATTTATAACGCAAGAAAACCTGTCTATTAAAACTTTCTATAGCATGGGCTTAGATGACCCTAACATTGTTCCAAAAGAGAAGTGCCGGTTTGATGCCTGCGTGGCATTAAAGACCGAGTGCACACCAAAAGGGGATGTGGGTATTAAAACACTTCCGGCAGGCCGTTATGCAGTTTTTGTTCATAGAGGATCTTACGCTGAGATTGAAACCTTTTTTCAAAAGATTTTTTCCACTTGGTATCCCTCTGCTAATATTTCATTATCTGATGCACCTCCCTTTTGTGAGCATCTAGAGCTTGGCGATGAAAATATTCCCATGACGGAACGTACGACCCACCTTTACATCCCACTCGTAAAATGAAGATTCTTTTAGGCCTTTTATTTTTTCAAATTTCTCTCTTTGGATCCGTTGTAATTGTTGGGGGAGGGCCGGCCGGTCTTGCGACAGCGATTGAAGCAAAAATGGCTGGGGCGGATGTGACAGTCGTTGAGAAAAAGATCACGTATGAGCGCTTTCAGCGGTTATTTCTATTTGAGCATTCAATGGAATTGCTTAGAAAATGGGGAGTGGAATGCCCTGAACTCGTTAAAATGGGTCAAGTCGGGATTGTGAGGATTTCAGCTTTAGAGGAAGCCTTGTTGGTTTCCGCAAAAAAGTTAGGAGTGCAAATTGTTCAAGATCGATTCATTCTTGATCAAAGCACAATACCCTATACCACTTTAGTAGTAGCTGATGGGGCGCATAGTCAAGTGCGAGAGGCATTAGGGATTAATCTTGATCGCATCAGCCAAGGGAAAGCAGGATCAGCTCTTATCCCTTCTCAAGATGAGGCGGTGGATGTTTCAGCTGATATCCAGCACGGCACATCCTTTATCAAGAAATTTTATTTCCCTGGGATGAACTTCATGTTTATTCAGGGCATTACTGCAACTGAAGAGGATTTTATTAGATTATGCCGAGCCTCCGGATGGAATAATCAAGCGGATCAAATTGCTTTAGGGAATGCAAAACTTCTTTTGAATATCGATGTGTATCTTCAAAAAGCCAAAAAATTTGCTTTGCCAGATCAAAAGGTCTTACTTGTCGGGGATGCAGCGGCAACGGGGACTTTTTTTAGAGGATCAGGGGCTAATTTTGCTTTGAAAACAGCTGAAATAGCAGGAAAATTTTTTAGATCGTTTGATTATGTAAACTTTGAGTTAGAGATGGAAAAAGAAGCAACTGCATTAATCGAAGACAGTGCTTATTTATTCCAAAAATAATACAATTGTCGCATGAATATGCTTTTTATTGCGCTATCTGTACTGTTTTTTCATTTTAGTTATGCTGAGGAAAATATGTTTGATGACTACATTTCAAAATCTTTAGGATTTTGGCAGGTTCCGGGGGCCTCAATTGCCATTGTCAAAGATGGTGAGATAGTGATGGCAAAGGGATTTGGCAAGAATGTGGACGCTGAAACATTGTTTCCAATTGCATCTTTGACCAAATCCTTCTCTAGTGTTGCAGCTGGGATGTTTACTGATCTGGATCGTCCAATTCAAGAGTTTTGGCCGGAATTCAAGCTTTCAGTTCCTGAAGCAACGAGATTATTGACATTCCGAGATTGCCTGTCTATGCGTGCAGGTCTTGTGGGCCACCCTGAAGATAGCTTTTGGAACCAGTCTCATCTAACTGAAGAAATGCTCTTGGAAACGTTATCTCACATGTCATTTCCAAATGGGTTTCGCGGTGGATTTGTGTATCAGAATCTACTTCACAATATCGTTAGCCATGTCATCGAAAAGACAACTGGAAAATCATGGGAAGCATTTGTTCGAGAAAATCTGTTAAATCCTCTTAACATGCATGCGACAACTGTCAGCCATGCAGATTTTTTGAAGGTGAAAAATAGAGCGGTGCCTCATCAGTGGAAAGGTGATATGGTAACGGAAGTGCCTTATGAGCGCTTGGATGTGATTACGGCTGCCGCCGGTCTTGCCTCTAATGCCCATGATATGGCCAAGTGGCTGCAATTTATTTTGAAGGCTCAACTGACAGCTGACACGGAAGTGAATCTTGAGAACTTTTTTGCAAAGAATGAGCTTTGGCTTGATCAAGTGTTCTTCCCGAATGCAGGTTCTGTCAGTTATGGATTGGGATGGTTCATCCATGACTACAAAGGTCTTATGATGTGTCAAGATCCAGGTTTGATTGATGGCTTCAATGGTCTCATGGCTGTTGTTCCCGAGCTCAATCTCGGTATTGTTGTCTTAAATAATTTAGAGGCTCCTTTCTTTAGTCATTCTGTCCTATTCCATATTGTCGACCATTATCGCAATGAAGTGATAGATTGGAACTCCATTTTATTAGATATACGTAGGAAAAATTAATGAATATTCAAGTCAGCCCTGCTTGGACAACACTACCTAAAGAGATCCATGTTTCTGTTTTTAAAAGGTTTTCTTTTGAGGATCTTAAAAAAGTTTCTCGTGTGTCCAAAGGATGGAATGAGCTTGCTAAATGTGATCAGGTCTGTCAAGAGCTTTTATTTAAGCTCCATCAATCAGCTATTCAGTATATGCATCAACTTAATTCTGATGAATTTTCAAAATATTTAAATGCGTATCCTTGTCAATTTGTTTTACCTATAGTGAAACCTTGTGAAGTGAATTTAGCGTACTTTAAAACTCATGTAAAAGACATTAAGCATAGCAATATGGAAGAATGTGTATGCAAGCTTGTACTCAACGCAGAACTTGGCATTCCAAAAATCCATATTTGGGAATCTTTGTCGCCTTCTTCTTTATCTGTTGTAGTAGGTATTTTTATCCAACAAGTGGGAATATCATATCCAAAACAAGATACTTATGAGGTAGATGTTTCACTCTTTGTTACATCTAAAACGTATAGCCCAACGATGTGTGAACGGAAAAGCAGGATAATCACAAAGGATAAATACAGTTATGGAATTACAATTTTCTCAAGGGAATGCAATTTGAATATGGAACCATTTTCTTCTATTGATGAAGGCTTTTCAAAAGGAGTAGAGGAGAGGAGCAAATGAATAGTTTTTTACATCATTTACAGACTGCCCATGAACAAGGTCGGTTTCTGGCGTTCATTAAGAATGCTACTGAATCTGGAGAGCTGTTTCAGGCCATTCCGGAATTAAAAGATATGGATAAGGTGGAGCAGAATGCAAGATGGCATCCGGAAGGAGATGCATGGACCCATACGCTTCTTGTGATTGAAAATCTTCCTGATGGGGCGCCATTCTCACTTGCTCTTACAGCTCTATTTCATGATGTGGGCAAGAAATATACAACTGTAAAGCAGGAGGATGGGCGTATTACTGCACGAGGGCATGAACAGGTCTCGAAGAAAATTGCGAGTAAGGCCTTAGACTCGCTAGGAGCTGATGTAAAATTAAAGGAAGAAGTGCTTTTTCTTGTTTATCGCCATATGCTTGCTCATAGCAAGGACACGAAAGAGAAAACCTTGCGTCAGTTGATCCAGGAATCGAGTGTGGAAATGGTCGATCTGTTATTGATGCATGGTGTTGCAGATGTAAAAGGGGGGTCAGGGGATCTTACAGAATGTATTCGTCTTCGGGAAATATTTGGAGAAATAAATGGAACCGCTTAATAAAAATGTCAGTCTTTACTACTTAGTCAGTCTAACGGAAGTTCTACCAAAATTAGGGGGTCGTCGAGATTTGTACATCAGCATCTTTGCAGACCTAAGCTCAAAGTTAGCAAGAATCGCCTATACGCCTCTTCTTTTGAATGATTATAAGATTATTTTTCAGGAGCTGATGAGTGAGGGGGATTTGTTTAACACAAGTGCTAAGATCAAAAAAATCCAAGAGTTTTTATTCCTTGGGATTACATCACATGCACAATTCAAGGAGCTACCTCTGAGGGAAGTTGTCAACTTGCTAAAATCAGGAGCGATTCCTCCTGAGCTGTTAGACAAATTTAAGCAGCATCCGGCTATTGTAAACATGACGAAAGATCGGCATAAAAAAATTCGTAAAGAAGCAGAAGCAAGATCTGAGACTAGTTTTTTAAAAATTTGGGTCCATTGCTTTCCTTCTAGAAAATATGTCCCCCGTGAAATGAAAGAACGTGAGCATGTTCAAATTACAAGAGAAATGCGTCGTGATGCACCTAATTTATCGTCAGCTGAGCGGAAGAAAGGAATGCTCTACATCGCAATAGAAAATGGGCGCTATACGACGGCTGATTATTATCTCAAGCATGCGGAGACGATGACTCTTCAAGATGCAGTCTATTATCTTTACAAGGTGATTGAGATTGGAAATTTGGAGCTGACAAAGCTCATTCTAGATAAATACATCATGAGGGAAGAGCATTCCTGCATTTCAGAAATATTCAAAGACATGGATATGCAATTTGAGCCTGATAAGGCTTATGCGAAACTGGCTTTAAAAGTTTTTGAAAAAAAAGAATTCGATGTGCTTTCTGTTATGCTACGTTATGAAGCCGAATTTTTCGATGATAATGCCTCAGAACAATTGCTTGAAGATCTGATCGATGACTGCATTAAAGGTGCTGAATTTGATAAAGTTCGTTCATTTTATGATTTCGCTAAGTTCTTTGATATCGATCAGCTAATCGAAAATTCTGCCAAGTTCGTCTTGTATGATTGGATACGAGAAGAAGAGGTGGAAAAGATTGTAACTCTATTGGAGATTTGTCCAGCTTGTCTGAATCTTGTTCTTGAAATTGCCGCAAAAGTTGGAAAACCGGAAGTTTTGGCTTCATTTATCGGGGTAAATACCGATTTACTTAAGCTTCTCAACTACGCCAAAGAAGAAGAAAATTTTAAAAATGTAAACTTTTTAATTGAAACCTATAAACTCAAAGTTTAGTTTGAAGTTTTATAGGAGTCAAAAATGCGTCAGTGGATCGTACTGGTTTTAAGCTTAGCGGCAAGTTTAGTGGCAGAGCCCGCTGATATCATTTTCTTTGGTGGAGATATTATCACCGTCAACGATAAGCAGCCTGATGCAGAAGCTGTAGCGATCAAAGATGGCAGGATTGTCTTTGTCGGGAATAAACAAGAAGCTCTTCAGCAAAAGGGTGAGCAGACCAAACTTGTCGATCTGCAAGGTAAGACGTTGATGCCGGGTTTTATCGATCCCCATACGCATGTGATGTTGAACGCATTGATTGCAGCCTCTACTGATGTCAGCCCATTTAAATATAAGACCATCAAGCAAGTGACAGAGGTATTAGCGCAAGCTGCGAAGAAGGGAAGTGTCCTTGCATTTGGCTATGACCCTTCACTCATGACAGATCCCGGAGAGCTTAATTTCAAAACTTTGGATGCCATTTCGACCGAGGTGCCAATTGTCGTGATCAATAAGTCTGGACATATCGCCTATGGCAATCACAAGGCCTTTGAGCTCGCTAAAATAACCGATGAGACTCCAAAACCCATTGGCGGCTCGTATGAAAAAGATAAAGACGGGCATCTAACAGGAGTGGGTTTTGAAGTGCCGGCGGTTGGTCATCTTGTCGCAACTGTTAATAAAATTACGCCGGATCAATATCCCGTGCTTGCTAAAACTGCTTTAAAAACCTACACAGATGCCGGGTATACAACTGTGACAGACCTTGGACTTGGGCTTCCCTTGCCAACTCAAAACGATCATATCAAGCTTATGCGTGATATGAGCAATGCTCCGGATGCAACAGCAAGGATTCAAGGCTATGTGGTGACCAATTTACTGGACAAAGTCCCCGATCTGCAAAAACAGAACAACGACATGTTCAAAGTGCTCGGATTAAAAATCTGGGCTGACGGATCCATTCAAGGCTACACAGCTGCGTTTAAAGAAGACTATAAAGATAAGAACACAAAAGGCACTCTTAATTTTACTCAGGATCAATTTACAGACATTGTTTTAAATGCCCGTAAGCTTGGAGTTCAAGTGGCCGTCCACGCCAATGGCGATCAGGCCATTGAAGACACCCTTAACGCTTTTGAAAAAGCGCAAAAAACCTACCCAAGCGACGATCCACGCTTTAGAATCGAACACGCCTCCATCGTCGAACCTGCTCAATGGAAGCGGGTCGCTGCCGTACAAGCCACCCCATCCTTTACTGAACATCATGTCTACTACTGGGGCGATGTCTTTCAAGACAAGATCCTCGGAAACCCTCGTGCCGAATGGCTTGATGCTGCAAAAACAGCTAAAGACCTCGGCCTCAAATACAGCTTCAATGACGATAGCCTCGCCCCCGCCCAGCCCCTCCTATTCATCCAAGTCGCCGCCACCCGCCAAACAGACGACGGCCGCACCCTCACACCCGACCAAAAAATCACCATCGACGATGCCATCAAAGGCGTGACCCTATATCCCGCCTGGCAAACCTTCCGTGAAAAAGATCTTGGCAGCATCGAGCCCGGCAAATTCGCCGACTTCGTGATCCTCGACCAGAACCCCAAGAAGACCCCTGTCGACAAGATCAAAGACATCAAGGTCAGTGGTCGCTGGCTTAACGGCAAACCAAGCTAATTAGCTAGACGCATATTGCTTTTCGCATAAGGTAGTTCACGAACCGCTCACCTTTGTGTTCGACAACTTGTTTGGTCACGATTTTATAACCGAGGCGTCTGGCCACTGGCATCGCAACAAGACTGGCTTCTGTTGTGATTTCCTTTAAATTTAATCGTAGGGCTTCTTCTTCAAATTTTCTCACCATTATTTGAAGAATGCCTTGCCCTTGGTGTTTTTGTAGAATAAAGACATGGTCTATATATCCTGAGCGTGTCATGTCGCCAAACCCTACAATTTTACCATCTGCTTCTGCGATAAAAGTGATGTTATCTGATAAAGATTGCAGCCAGTGCTTTTTGTCTAAATCAGCAATGGATGACCAAGCTTTTATTTGGTCTTGATCATAGTACTTCGCGCCTGTTGTTCGAATGGCTTCTTGATAAACCTGTAAGACGGCTTCAAGGTCTGATGCTTTAAATTCTCGTAAGGCAATCATATGAATTTGTTTGGTTTGAGTTGAAATGGGCAATATTTGTAACAGATTTGTTAATTATTGGCAATTAATGGGTAACGCATTTTCCAGAAGTGTCTTTTTAATTGAATTTCAATATTAGCCATTCACAATTTATAATCTTTTGAGTAGTGTCACTATTTGAAACGACTTCTATACATGGTACTGAGTCTTTATGTTGTAAAAATGCAGGGGGCTGATTGTATGGACCCAGGGCTTCTGGATTTAAAATCGAAAATTTTTGTTTTTTACTAATGTCTGTTGTGATTTCTGATTCTCTTTCATTGAAGAATTGAGGGTCATATTCTGAAATATATAAGAATTTTTTATGCCATTGAAGATTAAGTAGTGCACTTTTATGTTTATATCCTTTTTTGTAGAGGTTGTTAGTGCTTATAAAGTACTCCTCCGCATAGATCCCTTTTTGTTTAAGAATTTCTAAGGATCGCTCTAAGCACCGAGTGTGTAACCCCGTTCCAACCCATTTTGTGTGTAGAAGATTTTTAGCCTCTTCATAAAAAGCAAACTGATTTGCTTGATTGATATCTGTAACCTCAAGTAATTCAATGAGAAAATTTTGAAATGAAATATAACAACATTTTAAATAAGGCTGTGTAGAACGAATTGGACTTACACAAAATGATTGTATGATAGGTGAAGAAAGTAGTTCTTTGATTGAAGGAGTTAAAAACACTAGCCTTTCTAGTTGCATCATGGAGTTATACTTTAATTTCATTTAGGGCTTCATTTTGATCTATTTTTATTGAGATTCCCCAACGAATTACAATTAGAACCATTATGCTAATTGCCATCAAGGCAGTTTCTGTATTGGTTTCAACAATAGAAGCTATGAGTGAAAAAGTAAGAATCAATAGATTAGTGAGAATATTGCGCATTGCATAGGCGTCTAAGGCATTTTCGGGGTTTCGTCCATAGGTCCGATAAAATTCTGCCCGGCTTTGGTTTGTTGTAAGTGGATTAAGAAGGGAGAATAGCCATTGAGATGCGAGTACTAAATACAGATCCTTAGTAATAAGCCCGATACTAATAGGGATAATTTGAAGAAACCCCCATTTTTTTTCTAATGTGAAAAGAAGTTTAGCTTTTGTTGGAAATTTTCCAAGAAAAAAATGAGATAGGAATGCACTTCCTGTGGCACCAAGCCAAAACATTGATAACTGTGATGGCGATGCATGGAGTTTCATTGTCTCCATGCTCATGGCAAGAACAACTATGAAAATTAGTGAATTCGCTATGGCAGTTTCTAACAGTGGGAGCTTAAAAAATTCTGCCCAAGTAGATTTTCTAAATATCGTGACCTCTTCCGGGCGAACAGCAATAATCTTTGTATCTGAAGGAACATTTTTAAACGCAAAATATAAAATAAGGGCAGAGAATAAAAATGTTGTAGCATTTATAAGTAATGAATATTCTTTAAAGTATCCAAATATAAATGGTCCGAGGCTCATCCCTGCCAATTTGCTTAAAATCGCAAAACAAGCAAAAGTTGCAAATCCACTTCCTATCGCTTTATCATTGCCATCGCGTTTTTCAATT
>CAZOAX010000001.1:347-27178 GCA_964577735.1 uncultured bacterium | reverse complement strand
GATAATCGAACGACCGTTTAGGAGACACTAATGCATCAAACTGATGCTTATTTTCAAATTGCGGAAATCTCATCATCCTCTCTAAGTAACGAATATCCTAGTTATTTCAACATGCAATTTTCTTTGCATCAATTTCTAGAAGTGAATCGTCATTTTCAGATAATGATTGATGACTGATTTCCAAATATAATTTACGAAATTCCTTATCAGCCACTTTTAAATGATCGAGAATGTACAAACGAAGGCAAACTTCTGTGCTAGGCCCCATTCTTGATTTTTCATTTTCCCATTTGATGACAGCAGCATGCGTCACCCCAAAAATCTGAGCAAATCCACGTGTAGACATCTTTAGATAATCGATGATAAATCGAAGCTCTGCCCCGCTCAGAGACGTTGCTTTCCTTGCTAATGTATGAAGTACAGCTTTTTGGAAATGATCTAAATTGATATCTAAAACCCATTCACCAAAAACTTTTTTCATCGGCACATTGATCAGTCGAATAGGAAACCCTAAACCCTCCCAAACTATTGTATCTTTCTTACTACCTTTCATAGAATTTCCTCCCCTATGTGCATCACGGTGATGATTAACATACCATCCTCATCAAAAGCGACAATAACCCGAACATCTAACTCATCCCTTACAGTTTTTCCACGAATCGCATATTTCCAAGCGTTGTGCTCGCTATCAAAGCGAGTTTTTTTCTTCTCTTCATAACCTGTTTCTAACACATGTAAGCTTTCCGGCAAGCTGATCATGCGCTCGTTTTGCCTAATGAATGCGTGAGCAGTGACAAAATACCGCCCTTTTCCTATGCATTCCTTGATCTTAACTAAGACATTTGCGATCTTTTCAGGCTTTCTCTTTGCTATCACTACTTTCGTCCTTACATCTTTATGGTAACAAAGTTTCCATTAATTTGCAAGCAGCACCTAATCCCTTGCTTGCATGCCTATAAGCTCTAGGTTGGATTTAAGTCTGGAAGCTTGTCCTTCTTTTCCTTTTTGACTTTGGGGACTTGAACTGTTGGGGCGTAGGATGAAGTAGTTTTTGCTTTGGGTGGTGTTTTGAGGTTAATGATCTGTCTTTGGAGGACAAAGAGCGCGACCATGGTGATGGTTAGAAGGATGGCAAGGGCAACAATCAGGGTGTAGAGCAAGGTGGTGTTTTGGGGTTCGGTGATGACTGTTGCTGCAGGGGCTTCTGGAGCAGGTGTTCTTGCGGAAGGAAGGACTTGCAAAGTGCGGGCGGGTATGGTCGTGATGTTTTTCTTGTGGTTTCTGGTATCCCACCATTCGACGGAGATGGCCGGGAGGGTAAGGCTACCATCTGATTGAGGAATGAGGGTGTAGAATTCTTTACGTGAGGAGAGGATTTTACCATTTTGGAATTGGGTTTTGAGCTCAGGGTTGTCTGAATAAATGCGAAAGGAAGGATCGTTCTGGAGAGCACTGAGGTCGGGAAGGTGGGTGGCGAGGATGCCTTCACCGTTGATTTCAAAGCTGCGTGTGAAGGGCTCATGAGCTTGCAGAGGGCCAGTAGGAAAGGTCTCTTTAATCACGAGGGATTCTGCCGGCAGCCAAGGTTGGATGTTGTCTTCAGCCGGATTGACTTCCAGTTGGATCCGGTCGGTGTTGAGGACAAAGGGTTTGATCTGATCAAAACCTTGCATCATGGCAAAAAGGTCGCGATGGCCGCCTTTGCTTCTGACAGGGATTTCACCTTGAAGTGCAAGGGATGGAATGATGAGGGTGCCGGGCTTCAAGGGAGTGATCAGGTAATTATATTCCACCACATGGTTTTTAACGCCGTTGATCACTTCCTGTTGAATTTTGGGCTTTTCAGCAAGCTCAACGATGGCATCTTCAAGTGCAATATTTTCAAGGGAGATGTTATTTAAATTATGGGGCGAAATGAGCTTGACTGAGTAGAGTATGGTTTCATTTTTATAGGGTTTACGCGTCGACGCAGTTGTTTCAAGGGACACATCTTGCTCTTTTGCCTTTTCATTGGAGACCTCAAGCGTGATCGGATCTGTTGCAAGAATACCGCTATCTGTTGCAATGATAATCGCTGGAATAGTCAACTTTCCGGCTTTTTGCGGGATCAATGTGAGCTGCCATAGGGTGCTCGAAGCTGTTTTCCCATTTGTAATTTGAAAGCTATTGGACTGCGATTGAGAATGAATAATAAAGGACTCTCTAAGTGGTTCCAGCGCAGGATGCCCCTTTGGAGTATGATTAGATAAAGTTAGAGTAAGGGTAAAGCCTTCGCCTAAGTTTGTCGGATTGCGATTGACATGGCTTGTGAAATCCCCTGCAAACGCAAGGATAGGCAAAAGCAGATATAAAAAAATCACCATGGATCGACCGCCTGTTTTGTTCCATTTTTCTTTGATTCAATTTGGAATTTATTTTTAAGAAACTCTTTCGGATCGTTTTGGATTCTATTTAGCCAAAGATCTGCATCTTGTTCTTTGCAGTCCTTCTCTTCATTTCTCTGTTCCTGCTGCTTTTGATCTTGTTGCTTTTGATCTTGTTGCTTTTGATCTTGTTGCTTATCTTGCGGCTCTTGCTTATCCTGTTTATCCTGCTGATCTTGATTGTCCTCTTTATCCTGCTGATCTTGATTATCCTGTTTATCCTGTTTATCTTGCTGCTCCTGCTCTTCCAGAAGTTTTTTGACAATTTCCCGATTTTGATAGGCCCTAGTATGTTCAGGATCTTTTTCTAATACAGCATCATAGGCAGTAAGCGCTTCCTGCAGTTTTTCTTTTGTCATTTGTTTGGCAAGGGCATTGCCCAAATTATAGCCACAGTCTGATGATTGTTTAAATTGCTCTTCTGCTTTTGCGTAATCGCCAAGCCTGTAGTAACAAACCCCTTTTTGATAGCATTCATCAAACAGTTCAACTGCAGCTTCATATTCCCCGGCTTCAAATGCCTCTTTCGCTAGTTCATTACCGTTTTTGAAATAAGCTTTCAGATCTGCTGTAGGAATCAAAAGCAGCAGCAGTCCATAAGTAATATAGCCCCTTCTAAACCAGAGAAGGAAGAATGGAATGACAGGAAAAAGAAAAAGGTAAAAATGCTCATCCCAAATCCGCATTTTCCGATCGATGTTTTCAGCAACTGTTCTATCAAACACGTCCACATCTTGATATGGATCAAAGTAGCGTCCACCTGAAAGCTTGCTGATTTCCATGAGTTTTTCTTTTTCAAGCTTGGAAAGAACAGGTGTGCCTCCTTTTTTTAGAACATTACCTTTAGCGTTTTTTAAAAGGGCGCCTTCTGGCGTCCCCATTCCGATCACATGGATTTTAATATCTTTAGCAATAGAAAGTGCGCTGGCATCTTCAAATCCCCCGTCTGTGATAAGGAGGATGGCTTTATTCTCACCGGCTTCAGCATTCAGCATTTGTATGGCCATCTCTAGAGTCTCGGTTAACCGGCTTCCTTGAACATGCACTAGGTCTGTACTGATCGATGGCAAGTAGGATCGAAGGGTTTCCTTATCATCTGTTAAGGGCGCGATCATGTGGGGATCTTTTGCAAATCCGATCAATCCAAGTTTAGCTCCTTTTTGTTGCTTGATCAGATCCTCAATTTTCAATTTGGCAAGTTTTAGCCGAGAGGGCTTGACGTCGTCTGCATTCATCGATTCAGAAAGATCCAACGCAATCACAAGGTTCTGTCCTGGAGCAAGAACATCGACTTCCCGATAGGAAAATCTCGGACCTGAAAGGGCCAGCAGTAAACACGTCCATGCAATGGACCAGAATATCAAACTGCGCGTCTTGGACCCTTTCTCTTTTCCGATCAATAGATAAGGCAAAAGATGGCGATCAATAAAGGCTTCTAAGTTATGCTTGGGATGCACTATAGACTTCATAGTCCAAGCGAGTGGAATAACAAGCAATCCAAGCAACCACTCAGGGTGGGAAAAATTAAATGGCATGTTTCCTCCTCATCAACGGATAAAACGTTAAGAGTAATAATATTAAAACAGATGCACTTAATGGGTATTGGAAAAGAGGCTCCCGCACAAAATGAATAGAATGCTCCACTTCTGTTTTTTCAAGCGCATCAATTTGTTTATAGACCCCCTCAAGAGCCATCTTATCGGTCGCATGAAAATAAGCTCCGCCTGTCGCCTCTGCGATTTGCTTCAAAAGCTCATCATCCATATCTGTTTCAATCAGCGTATAGCCGCCAAAATTAGTGGGAAAAGGGACGGGCCCCTTCTTTCCAATCCCAATCGTATAGATCTTGATCCCATACTGTTTAGCAAGTTTTGCAGCTTCAATAGGAGGGATGCTGCTGGCATTGTCAGCGCCATCTGTCAGCAGCACAAGCACCCTGGAATCTCCTGGCCGCGTGCGCAATGTTCTGACAGCAAGCCCGATCGCATCTCCTATTGCCGTTCCATTGCCGGCCATTCCGATGGTGATATCATCGAGCATTCGTTTGATGGCAAATGTATCCACTGTCAAGGGGACATGCAAATAAGCATTTTGTCCAAAGGTAATTAAGCCAAGCCTGTCTTGATTTCTGGAATGGACGAATTTACCCACTACTTCTTTTGTTGCATCGATTCGACTAGTGACTTTTGAAGAGGTACTCATGTCTACTGCTTGCATCGATCCGGATATGTCAACTGCGAGCATCAGATCATAACCTTTACTGTTGACTTTCTTATATTGATCGACCATTTCCGGTTGCATTAAGGCCAGGATAAGAAAAGTCCAGGAAAGAAAAAGTAAAAATGAAAAAACACCTGAACTTGCTTTGATTGTTTTTGAGCCATTTTTTAGCCTGTCCAAAGCAGGAAAATGAATTTCGGGCACTTGCTTTGTCGCTTTTTTTGGAATCAGATAGGGAAGCGGAAGCAGTAAGATAAATAAAGGAGCGTAGAACTGGAGCATTATTTTACCCAACCTCTGGTAGCTTGGATCAATTCTTTTACATGGGTCACTTCAATCGTGGCATTTAAAGGAGAATAAGGCGCATCGATCAACACTTTTCCTTTTTCTTTCCAATTGAACTTTGCCATATCATTTGCTGTCAGCCAATCAAGCCACCCCTTTCCAACAAGTCCGGCACACTCTTTCCTAGAAAAGCGCTTAAGTGCAATCCTCCTCAAATAGGTGGAAAGCTCGATCAAAGTTTCTCTTGATGTTTCATGAGCAAGGTTTTTATCGAGTTCAGCAAGCCTGAGTAGCGTCTCTTTTTTCCAGCTTCTATTAAACTTGATCCAGCGATAAAGCAGAATGAGGAGTCCAATCAATACCAGAACTCCAAGCACAATTAAGATCTTAAACCCGATTGCAAGAGGCCATCTACTGATGCTCTTAAGCCCATCAATATCATGCAGTTGATCGATTAAATTTTGCATCGTCTACCTATTTTTCTAAGCTCATCTGAGATATTGGATTCTGTTGACAGTTCCAGCACTGAAATTTTTAAATCTGCTGCAAGGGCATGTAGATTTTTACGTCTTTTGTCAAAGTCCGCTTCATACGATTTTTGAATTTTACTATTCTTCGTATCGAGAAAAAGTGTTGAACCCCCTCTTGAAAAACCAAGCGAGCCTATTGGGTAGAGGGACTTATCCATTGGATCATGTAGTGCTATGAATACGACATCGTTCTTTTTAGCAATACGACTCATGAGCTCTTTTGGGGGTACTTCCATAAAATCACTGATAAAATAAACGAGCGCACCCCCTTTTACCGATCGCGATAATGGCTCTAAAACTTTATCAAATGTAATCACATGCTCTTCTTGCGGCCTATCAGACAACATTTGCAGGACGGAACAAAAGCTACTGGAAGTTCTCATAGGTGAAAAAAACTGCACGCCGTTCTTAACATCTCCATAAAGGCAAGCGCCAACTCTGTCATTTTCACTTAAACCCTGCCAACCAAGCCATGCAGCAATATGAGCTGCCTGAACTGATTTAAATGTTTTCTTTGTTCCAAAACGCATTACGGCATTCATATCGACAACAATCATCCGCTGCCGTTCCCTTTCTTCTCTCAAGATCTTCAGATGAGGCGTCCCCATTCTGGCTGTGACACGCCAGTCGATGCGGCGAATATCGTCGCCCGCCACATATTTCCGGACAGAATCAAATTCAAGACCATGCCCTTTAAATGGCGACCTGTGCTGCCCAGGCGTTTGACTTTTCACCGAAGCTAGTGTGCGCGTTTTACTTTTTTTGCGATTCTTATAGGCTACAAGATCACTAAAAACAGGATAGAGCATTTGTTACCTCACGGTATTGCGACGACATCAAGCAACTTTTTCACTATAGCGCTTCTTGTCACACCCTTCGCTTCTGCCTCAAAAGAAGCTTTGATCCGGTGGCGTAAAACGGGTGCCGCAATTGCATGAATATGGGCCGGAGTCACATATTCTTCTCCCCTTAACCAAGCAAGCGCTTTTGCTGCCCGGATCATCGCAAGTGTTGCACGTGGAGAAGCGCCATATTCGATCCATTCCGCAAGGTCTGCATCGTATTTTTCCGGTGTACGGGTAGCTGTGATCAATGAGACCACATATTTTTTTAATGCATCGGAGATAAAAATTGCAGCTGCCTCTTTTCTTGCTTTAAGCACCTCTTCAACAGACGTAAGTTTATGATTTTCAAAAGGTTCATGCTTAGCTTCATCAAGCCCAATAATTTGAAGCTCCTCTTCCGCCGTCGGATATCCTACTTCCAAATGCATCATGAACCGATCCAATTGCGCTTCCGGAAGATTATAGGTTCCTTCCTGCTCGATCGGGTTTTGCGTTGCTATCACCATATACAGTTCAGGTAGCTTATAAGTATGATGGCCAACAGTTACTTGCTTTTCTTCCATCGCTTCCAATAGAGCTGACTGTACTTTTGCCGGTGCGCGGTTGATCTCATCTGCAAGCAGCACATTGTTAAATAGGGGCCCTTTTCTAAAAATAAAATCGCTTTTTTCATGGACGTAGATCTCTGTCCCGATCAGATCTGATGGCAAAAGATCCGGTGTAAATTGGATCCGGTGAAAATCAGCATGAATACCATCGGCAACAGCTTTTGCAGATCTTGTCTTAGCCAATCCCGGCATCCCCTCGATCAACGCATGTCCATCTGCAAGCAGACACACAAGCATCTGCTCAATCAACTGGTGCTGTCCGATTATTTTACTTTGGATGGACCCCATTAAATGCGCTAAAGGATGTTTTGTTAAAGTGGCACTCATTTCTTCCTCCATAAATAAAAAAACGTCATTCTACTCCTCGATTTTTTTTCCTGCAATCCTCTCCATACTAGAAATGAAAGAGTAAAGATTAAACATGAGGTTTGACAAAGGATACATCAGGCGCGTAGTATGATTCTTTTTTAGCGGAGTTTGTATGTCATTTTCATCCTTTCTTGAAACGTTTGTTCCGGTTCTGCAGAAGAAATCCAAGCAGGTCAACTTGGCCACATGGGTTCTGGAAACGACCGGATCGGAGGATGCAGCTGTTTTGAAAGCTGAACTTGAGACTGAATTACGGATGCTTTTCAATGATAAGAAGACGTTTGAGCAGCTTTTAAAGTGGGAGAAAGAAGATCATGATCCGCTTTTGAAGAGGCAGCTCAATGTGCTGATCAGGAGCTTTATTCCCAATCAAATCCCAAAAGATTTGCTTGAAAAGATCACAACCTTAGAATCACATATCGCCTATCTTTATTCCAATTTCAGGCCCAAAATAGCCGGTAAATCCGTTTCAGAAAATGAGATCCGTGACATCTTAAAGAAAGAAACGGATGTAATGAAAAGAAAATACGCTTGGAATGCATCCAAAGAGATCGGAAAGGAACTTGCCCCATCCATCCTCAAACTTGTCGAATTAAGAAATCAGGCAGCTAAAAGTTTAGGCTATGACAATTATTTTTCTATGCAATTACAACTGCAGGAAGTGGATGAGGCATGGCTATTTGAAACCCTTGACAAACTAGCTCATGATTCTGACGCAAGTTATACACAAGTTTTAAAAGAAATTGGTGAGACAGCTCCGTGGGCTTGGGCAGAACCTTTTTGCCAGGAAGATCCCCTTGATGCAAAAGAGCTTGATCATTTGACTGATGGAATCGATATTATCGAAGCTTCCCGCAAATTCTATCAGGCGATGCATCTTCCGGCAGACGACATCCTAAAAAAAAGCGACAATTTTGAACGTCCCGGTAAAAACCAGCACGCTTTTTGCATCAATATTGACCGGGAAAAAGACGTCCGCACATTAAATAATGTGAAATCGACCTGCAAGTGGCAGGAAACTGTCTTGCATGAACTCGGACATGGTGTCTATGAACTTGGAATGGACTCATCCCTTCCATGGCTTCTAAGGGAACCCCCTCACATGATCACGACAGAAGCCATCGCCTTGATTGCTGGCAGGCAGGCCTATCGTCCAAAATCGCTTCAGTTCCTTACACCAGAGTCATCTAAGGCCCTTCAGGAAAAAGCAGAGATCAGCCTGAAAAGGCGCCAATTGATCTTTAGCCGCTGGGTGCTTGTCATGACCTATTTTGAGAGAGAGCTCTATCGCGATCCCGAGCAAGATCTCCAAACACTCTGGTGGAAGATAGTTGAAAAATATCAAAAGATCGTCTCATCCGGAAGTCCCTCCAAATGTGACTGGGCAGCTAAATACCATATCGCAGTCGCACCGGTTTATTACTTCAGCTATCTGCTTGGTGAACTTTTTGCCTCAACCTTGGAAGAACAGATCGACCTCTTTCCATCTGAGAAAACCGGACAATTCCTAATTGAAAAAGTTTTCAAACCGGGAAATTCCCTGAATTGGAATGATTTAATTGTACATGCCACCGGAAAAAAATTGAATGCGAGCGCCTGGCTCAGACAATTTAGCTAAAGAAAACCCGAAGGTTTTCTTTAGCTTGATGGATTAGTAACCGGATTTTGTTTTTTCACGAGAAGAGGAGATCTGCTCTCCGCCATTCTTTCTCATGATATCACTTGCACGTGTTGCTTCATCTTCGCTGTAAACGCGTGCGCTGATCAAGGTGTTGCCTTCTCTGAGAGCTGTTTCATATTTTTTAGCTTCAAATTCAGGAATTCCTGAACCGATCAAAGCGCCTAAAAGAAGTCCAACACTTCCACCCACTGCAGATCCGCTGAGGGCACCCATGATTGGGCCAGCTGCTATGAATGGTCCAACGCCAGGAATTGCAAGCGCGCCAATTCCGGCAAGTAAGCCTAATGATCCACCTAGAATTCCACCGGCTGTCGCTCCGGCCACTCCGCCTTCAGGCGCTTTCGTATGTTTTTCTGTTTTTTTTGTTTCGAATTTTCGTTCTGTTTGATTCGGATGAAGAATAGAGATTTCTTCGTTTGAAAATCCAGCTTTAATCAATTGATCCACGATAGCATTAGCTTTTTTTGAATCTCTTGCTAGACAAAATACTGAGCGATCCATAAAGGCCTCCTATTATTAAATTAATATTATTGTTTGGACTCTAATTGATTATCGACTCTTTGAACTCCGATTAGCGAACTGAGCTTTCTTGCGATATTGGCTTTTTCAGCCTCATTTAAAACCGGACCTCTTAAGGTCACGACACCGTTAATGGTGATTATTTTAATATTTTGTGCATCTGTTGATAAATTTTTATCTTCTATGATCGCAGCACGAATTCTTTGAGTAAGCACTCTATCTGCTTCAGTTTCTGATTGATTGGTTGGAGTGATGGTATTCAAATCCCGATCCCGCACATTGATCCCAGTGTTATCTTTCTCTAAATGACGTGTATCATCTCTATCGCAAGCGACTAGAGATAAAGCACCTAGACACATTAGTAAATATTTCATTTATGCCCCCTATTATGATTTTTAGCCTATAACCTCACCATCCCCCGATCAAAGATTTATGTCTATCCCAAAAAAAGATATTTTGATAGAATGAACTGTTTTTAATTATAAATTCTATTATCAATGAACGAATTAATCTTTTTCCTACAGATAGCTGTATTATTAGGCTTCACTTTTATTTGCCATCGCCTAGGAAAAGAAGCACTGTTCTATTGTTTTGAAGTACTCGCCCTCATCGCTTTCCTATTCTTTATTAAGCAGATCAAACTTTTGGGGCTCAATGTAACAGCTGGCGATGCTTATATCATCGGAAGTCTCCTTGGCTTAAACCTGCTCCAGGAATTTCACTCTCAAAAAGACGCACAAAAAGCCACTCTTGTCTGTTTTTTCTACCTCTTGTTTTTTGCTGTAGCCTCTCAAATGCACCTTCTTTATGCACCCAGTTTCTTTGACCAAAGCCAGGCGGCTTTCTCTACACTTTTAACTCCGGCACCCCGTTTATTAATCGCGTCATTAAGCGTTTTTTTCCTCGTTCAACAATTTGACATCCGTTTCTTTGCCTTTTTAAAAAATCGCCTACCCCATACCAAATTTGCGACAAGAGCTGCCATCGCGCTGACTGTTTCACAATTCCTTGATACTGTGCTATTTAGCTTTGCCGGCTTATACGGCCTCGTGGAATCAGTCACCGAGATCATCCTTTTTAGCTTCGCCATAAAAATGATTGTGATAAGCTCTTCTGCGCCTATACTAAAATGGATCAAACAATGAGTTTCTTTCGCTTCGAAATCCTGCATGAATCAAAAAAATCAAGAGCCCGGGTGGGTCGAATCCACACACCCCACGGAATCATCGATACGCCTAATTTTGTAGCGGTTGGAACCAATGGAACTTTGAAAGCGCTCGATAATACAATGGTCAACGACATCGGCCTGCAGCTTATGTTCTGCAACACCTACCATTTGATGCTACAGCCGGGAACTGATGTCGTTAAACAAGCCGGCGGACTTCATAAGTACATCAATCGAAAATTTCCGATCATTACAGACTCCGGCGGATTTCAAGTATTCAGTCTTGCCTACGGATCTGTCGCAGATGAATTAAAAGGGCGCGGGACTAAAAAACACGGCAAACTTGTCTTAAAAATCTCAGAAGATGGCGTCCTATTCCGCTCCTATCGCGATGGAAAAAAAGTGCTCCTCACTCCCGAAAGCTCCATTCAGGCACAAAAAGACCTCGGCGCCGATATCATCATCCCCTTTGATGAACTTCCTCCTTACCACATTTCCGGCCCCGACCTCAAAAAATCCTTCGACCGCACGCACCGTTGGGAAAAACGCTCCCTCGCCGAGCACAAATCTAACGTCCAAAATCAAGCCATGTATGCCGTCATTCACGGGGGCGTCGACCTTGAGCTCAGAAAACAAAGCTGCCAAATCCTTTCGGCCCAGGATTTTGACGGATTTGCCATCGGCGGAAGTATGGGTAAGACAAAAGACGAAATGCATCACATGCTAAGTGCGACCATGCCGCATCTTCCAAAAGAAAGACCCAACCACCTTCTTGGCATCGGCGATCTGGAATCCCTTCACCAAAACATCCCTCTCGGCATTGACACCTTTGATAGCTCCTATCCAACCAAAGCTGCCCGCCACGGGATCCTCCTTAGCGATACGGGCAATGTCAAACTCAGCCGTACCGAACATGCCACAAACTTCGGCCCTCCGGTGCCATCCTGCACCTGCCCCACCTGCCAAAACTACTCCCTATCGTACGTCCATCATCTTTTCAAAGCCCATGAAGTCACCGCCATGATCCTCGCCACCGCCCACAACCTCCACTACATGGTCCACTTCATGGCCCGCTACCGAGAAGCAATCTTAAATGATTTAATTTAAAATAAAAACGTACCCGTACGCGTACCCGTTCCCTTTCCCGGTTTTAAGCGAAATCGGGTAAGGGAACGGGTACGCGTACGGGTACGTTTTGATAGATTACTTGTGGAAGAAGTCTTGAATCTGCTGTTTGAAGTCATCTTTGGTTTTGCAAATGTCCATCTTTTCTGTCCAACGCGCGTGGTTGGCTTTTGAAACAATGGCAGCAAGCTTATCTAATTGCTTACCTGATATGGTTTCAATGTGCTTTTTGATCTTCTCATGTAGCAGTTCCATCCAAGCTTCGTCTGCCATTTCAAGAAGCTGCTCAGAAAAACAGGCTTCTTTTTGATGGCATGCGCATTTGCAGTTACTGCAGCCGCAACCACATCCGCATCCGGATGAATGCTCATGATGGTGATCGATTTCACAGCTCTTATCATTACAATGATGAGACATAATGACCTCGTTTAATTTATATTATTTTGCCACTTCAAGTTTGTTATTAATGCTCTTAACACCTTTTACTTGGTGAATCGCAGAAACAATTTTTCCTTTAGCATCTTCACTTGGCACTTTACCGATCAGCTTAACATCGCCAGAATCAATCACGAGGATCACAGCATTGGCTTTTGGCGCGCCGATGATTTCTGCGATCTGCACACGGATTTGGCTTCCAAGCTTGTGGTCATCTGTTGATGTAAAGCGATCTTTGTTTTCTACAGCTGTGTCTGCTTTTTGCGCTGCATCTACCACACGACCTGAACTTAAGTAGCTATTGCCGGATGGACTTTGAACGCCTTGAGTTTGACCAGATGGGCTTGAAGGAGCTGTGTTAACCGGAGTTCCCATCGGGGTATTGGGGATAGTTGAAGTAGATGTTGTCGTTTGCGGTGTTGTGTATGTAGCTCCCATTAGTGATGAAACTACAAATAAAGAACTAATAACTGCTAATTTTTTCATATAAACCTCCATTTAATTCGATTTCCTCACACTTGCAAATCTAAATAAAATTGTCAACCTTCTAAATTTACAACTGATAGAGAAAAAAAAATCGGGCAAGGGCAAGGGGAAGGTCTTCAGTGGTGAAGTTATCCGATGTGTGGTATAAGTACTGGCAAAAAGAGAGAATTCGATGACAACCCTAGAAGCCACCACTGAAGTCAAGATTTCCCCGATGATGCTGCAATGGCAAGAGTGCAAAAAGGCAGCAGAGGGCTCGATTGTATTTTTTCGCCTCGGGGATTTTTATGAGGCTTTCCATGAAGATGCGGTGATTTGCGCTAAGGAACTTGAACTGACTTTAACTAAGAGACAGACGATTCCAATGAGCGGAATTCCGAGCCAGACACTGGATAGTTACATTGATAAGCTCATTGCAAAAGGCTATAAGGTTGCGATCGCAGAACAAGTGGAGGATGCGAGAGAAGCAAAGGGGCTTGTCAAAAGAGAAATTACCCGAATCGTTACTGTTGGAACTGTCTTAAATTCTTCCACTATCGAAGAGAAATCTCATAACTACATCGCATCTGTCACAGAGGTTGGAAGCCGGATTGGAATTGCCTTTTTTGATGTCACTTGCGCTGAATGCCGTGTGATCGAAGTGGATTTAATTGAACATGCATTAAGCGAGCTCTACCGGTTCCAACCAAAGGAAATTATTTCCTCAAACAAAATGCAAAGTAAGTATCCTGCTTTTTTCAATGAATTAAAAGCATCCTTAAATTGCATGATCGACTGCATTGAAAACTGGCGTTTTGATCATGAACTTGCCTATGGGTTTCTTACAAGGCTGCTACAAACAAAATCCTTGGATGGTTATGGTCTAAAAGGGATGACAAGTGCCATCAATGCATGTGGCGCTCTCCTTGCCCACATCAAAGAAACTCTGAGAACGCCTATCGGGCAACTTCAGGCCATTCTCCCCTACACGCGCGATTCTTTCATGACAATTGATCGGACAACGATGAGAAATTTAGATCTTATCTCTTCCGCCGGATCTAAAAAATACACACTTCTCCATGTGCTGGATCATACAGAAACACCGATGGGTGGCAGGACTTTAAAACGATGGATCACAGAACCTCTTTTACAACTGGATGCGATTAATGACAGGCACGATGCTGTGGAAGAACTATTTCATGAAAATAGGGCGCTTACACAACTAAAAGAGCTTCTTTCCCCTATTCGCGATATTGAACGTCTCATTATTAAAATCGGTGCTGCGACTCCGTCTCCACGGGATATCGTGGCCTTGAAAAACTCACTGAAGCCTTTAAATGCAATCAAAGATGCGCTTCACCATTCCAGATCTTCACTATTGCAAGCCTCTCTTGAACGTATTGCAGATTTCACCACGCTGATTCAATTGATTGAAGAAGCACTTGTTGAAGACCCTCCTTTCCGTCTTTCCGATGGAGGAGCCTTTAAGGATGGTTTTGATCAGGAGCTTGATACATTAAGAACGCTTTCGGCCAACAGCAAAGACTGGATGACTACCTATAAAAATGATTTAAGAGAAACAAGTGGGATCAAAACACTCAAAGTCGGCTATACGCGGGTCAGCGGGTTTTATATTGAGGTCAGTAAAGGCCAAGCCGGAAAGATCCCTGAAAGCTTTCATAGAAGACAGACTTTGACCAACGCAGAACGGTATACAGCTCCTGAACTAAAAACCTATGAAGATAAGATCCTAACTGCTGAAGATAAAATAGCCAGGATCGAATGGGAACTATTTAATACGCTAAAAGAAAAAGTTTCTGCTTACACAGCAACCATTTTGCAAGCAGCCCAAGCTATAGCTCAAGTGGATTGTATTGCAAGTCTCTCCCATGTAGCTTTAAAAAATAGATACGTACGTCCCCGCATGGGCACAGGGCAGAAACTGGATATTTATGAAGGACGCCATCCTGTCATTGAAACAGCTGTACAAACAGAAAAGTTTATTCCCAATGACACTAAATTAGATGGTGATAACAATCGCATGATGCTGATAACCGGCCCCAACATGGCTGGAAAATCCACTTACATCAGACAAGTGGCCCTCATTGCTATTATGGCGCAAATTGGCTGCTTTGTCCCGGCTAAAAGTGCCCATATCGACATTGTCGACAAGGTATTCACAAGAATCGGCGCAAGCGATGATCTATCCCGCGGTCAATCAACCTTCATGGTGGAAATGATCGAAACTGCCGCAATCTTGCATCACGCTACATCCAGATCTCTTGTTATTCTGGATGAAATCGGAAGGGGAACAAGTACCTATGACGGCATTTCGCTTGCCTGGTCAATCGCTGAATTTCTTTTGACAGCTCCCGGAAAAATGGCCAAGACCCTTTTTGCGACCCACTATTTTGAACTGACCAAACTGGAAGAAAAAGTTCCAGGTGCTGTTAACTACAATGTCGCTGTCCATGAAAGCGGCGATGACATTCTTTTCCTTCGTAAAATCGTCAAAGGGGGAACAGATAAAAGTTACGGGATCCACGTCGCAAGACTTGCCGGCCTCCCCCAGGAAGTCCTCGCCAGAGCGGGACAAATTTTGCAGCATTTAGAAGAGAATGCGAACCAAAAAAATGTTTTTGAAACACCAAAACCAATAAAACCGCATAGAATACAAAAAAATTCGCAGGAAATTCAACTGACGCTTTTTAATGGATAAAAAAATAGTTGACATTTTTCGCACCTCATGCAAATTAAGGTTTGTCCTTAAACTTAAACTTTTTTTGGAGAAATTATGGATAAAAAACAAAATTCACAAACTAAAGCTCCTGCTGCTAACACAAAAACTCAACAACAAAAGCCAGCTCAATCTCAATCAAATAAAAACCAACAGCAAAAGAAATCTAACTGGTAAGCAATTAGTGCTCGGGCAATTCGTCCCGAGCCTTTTTTCCCTCCAGCTCTTGGTTAGTGCTTCCCAAAAATGAGGAAAGGCGAGATCATATAGACGATGAATCGATTTAAACTCTCTAGTTTTCAGCCAGCCTTGCAAGTTCAACTCTTTCTAACGACAGTGTTCCGTCTGCAGAAAGCCATTCAATCCAAACCCGCAGCAGAACTTGTCAAATCGACAAGTGACACTCCGCCTTGGCAAGAAAATTTAGGGCTTTTTCATCAGTTGAGATTCCAAGCCGATTACCTTAAAGAAAGCGATCTATCGGCAAATTTGAAAAAAAGGATCGACCTCACCATTCAAGAAATTGAAAATGAGAAGTTTAATGAAACCAAGATCCAACCTCTCTATGATTTAATTGCAAAATTCCTGGTTGCATTTGAACCAGATGAAAACCTTTACTTTTTCCTACTCCGCCACCAGGAAGAATGTAAAAAGATATTCGGTCGTGTATTTTTACTAAACCTCTTCAAAAAAAAACATCAGGGACTCAAGCAAACGGAACAATTCCTCATCAATAAATATCAGGAAAGAGGCTTTTCCCATCTCACACCTTCCATTCGCACTTATCTTGCAGGCCTGACCCGATGCTAACACAGGAATATCTTGAAATCATTGGCCTTGCCAAATCGCTATTAATGGAGCAGCTTCCCAAAAAAGCTCCTCCCTTGCCAAAACCAGCCGCCCTGCCCATTGAAAACAAAGTGATTCCAACAGTCATTCCTAAACCCATTTTGATTAAAAAAGAACCGCCTGCTGTCAAAGAAATCATTCAAGTAGAAACAGCTTCCTGTAATCTAGACCCGATACTGGAGATGCTAAAAACTCATTGTCCTAAACTAAAGCTTGTCGATTTACCGATTGAGATTCAAAAGACCGCAATCATTCTTTTTGACCAGGAATCAGAACCCGAAGTGAAACTGCTTGAGAACATCACTTCAGCTCTAAAAAAAGCGGGGCACACTGCCTATCTTTTTTCAGCATCTGATCTAAAAGATGAACACATGCAAAACCCTTCCAACGTCTTGATAGGCTCAAGAACGACGTTTAGTAATCATCAGCACATTAAAGTGCATGCCAGAAAAGGAGCTTCAGGAAAGCTTCTCATTGGAGAAAGTGGCGCCCTTGCCATCCCCTCCCTTTTAGAACTGATCGAACAGCCTTCTAAACGACGCGATGTATGGAATGAGATCCTTGCATTATTATGATTGCAAACATCGCTTTAGATCTAAAGATCGATAAAACCTTTGATTACCTAATTCCAGAATCCCTCCTTTCGCAAATTAAACTTGGGCAGCTTGTCGAAATTCCCTTAAGAGGGGTGATGAAAAAAGGGATTGTGTTAAATATCACGGATAAAGCCCCTCCCTATGCGCTTAAGTCGATCGAGAAAATTCTAGACCCCATCCCGTTCATTGCAAGTGATTTACTACAAGTGGCAGGCTGGATGTCAGGTTATTACTGCACACCCCTTTCTCTTATCCTGCCATCTTTAGTCCCCTCTGCCATTAAAAACACAAAACATAAAGAGCAATACCTTGTCTCCCGTGTAAAAACAAGAAAGGAAATAGCAGAAGACCTCGTCACCATTCGAAAAAAATCCCATCCCCAATCAGAGATCCTCGACTACATGCTAAAAGCTGAAGGCAAGGTTTTTCTTAGCGAGCTATTAGAAAAAACAGGAGCCGGAAGATCTTCATTAAATACACTCGTGACTAAAGGCATTCTGCACTTAGAGAAAGCACGGATCGATAGATCCCCTCTTGTCGGCGAAGAATATTTCCGCTCCAAACCAAAACAGTTGACTGAAGAGCAATCCATTGTCATGGAAAAAATCCACGCAGGGCTCGACAAAAACCATTATGAGACCCATCTGATCCATGGCGTCACAGGCAGCGGCAAAACCGAGATCTATCTCCAAGCTATTGCAAAGGCATTGGAACTGAATAAAGGCGTGATCATGCTCGTGCCGGAGATCGCGCTGACCACACAGACCATTGAACATTTTAGAAGCCGCTTTGAAGGAAAGACCGCCATCCTGCACTACCGCCTAAGTGCCGGTGAAAAATATGACGAATGGAAAAGGATCCAGCGGGGAGAGGCTAAAATTGTGATCGGAGCGAGATCTGCTATTTTCAGCCCTGTACAAAATCTAGGCCTGATCCTCGTCGATGAAGAACATGAAAGCTCCTATAAACAAACGGACATGATGCCTGCCTACCATGCAAGAGACGTGGCTGTTATGCGGGGATTTTATTCAAAAGCTGTTGTCTTACTTGGTAGCGCCACACCCAGCCTTGAAAGCTATCACAATGCAATCTCTGGTAAGTATATTTTAAGTACGTTGAAAGCAAGACCGAAGCACGCCCCTATGCCCACTGTGAATATTGTCGACATGAAAGTGGAGTATGACAAGAAAAAAGGGATGACGATCTTTTCAGATGCCCTTTTGACAGGCATTGAAAAACGGTATCGAAAAGGAGAGCAAACCATTCTCTTTCTCAATAGACGTGGATTCCACACGCTCATGATGTGCACATCTTGCGGTGAAAGCATTAAATGCACCAAGTGCGATCTCTCACTGACCTTCCACAAAAATGACAATACACTCTGTTGTCATCTCTGCAATGAGTCCATCTCCCCACCCCCAAGAAACTGCCCCCACTGCAAAGCTGAAGGGCTCATGAAATTTAAAGGGATCGGCACTGAGCAAGTGGAAGTGGCTCTCTATGCCATTTTCCCCGAAATTAGAATCCTGCGCCTTGACGCTGATACCACAAAGCATAAAGGCAGCCACCAAAAGCTCTACCGCTCTTTCCGGACCGGAAAAGCTGACGTTTTGATTGGCACCCAAATGCTTGCCAAAGGGCTCCATTTCCCGGAAGTCACTCTTGTCGGCATCCTCAACAGCGATATCAGCCTTAATCTTCCCGATTTCAGATCTGGAGAAACGACCTTTCAACTTCTCACGCAAGTCGCCGGCAGAGCAGGTCGCGGCATCCACCCCGGTGAAGTGCTTATCCAAACCTGCATCCCGGAAAATAGCACTATCCAGCATGCCTCTAAGCAAGACTTTGAAAGCTTTTTCAAAGAAGAATACGATACAAGAAAACTCCTTGGCTATCCCCCATTCGCCTCCCTTGCTAAAATCCGCTTCACCGGCAAGGAACCGGTCACGCTAAGAAATGCCGCAGAAAATTTCCGTTTGCAAATACTCAAAGAACTGCCTCTTGAATATGAGGTGACCGTAGTCGATGCACCCGGCCATGCTAAGATAAAAGAGATGTACCGCTTGCAGTTTGTGATCAAAGGACCGAAGATGGCAGCTATCCAACGTGCCATTCTGAAAGTGAAAGATCAAAGAAAAGATCCATTCAAAGTGTGTATTGATATCAATCCCACCTCGCTGTTTTTTTAAAAAAATACCCGGCCATGACAGCCGGGCAAAGTATTAGCCTTCTTCTGTTTGAAGATCAGCCTTAAGCTGAGCAATCTCATTCTGCTTATTTGTAATTTCTGTATTTTTAGCTGGAATGTCAACATTGGTCAATTGCTCAATTGCATTGCTAAGATTTTCCTTATCATTAGTCAACAACTCAACTTCTTCTTCTTGTTGTTTGATATAAACATTTAATGCAGTCAATTTGTCTTCTTTTGACAGATCGGCATTATGCACAGCAGGAACAAGGTCAAAAAGAGCTAAGGCGTTTCCATCAAACTTTGAAATAAACATAGAATCTGTATTTAACACAAAAACTGGAGCTAAGATATTGACGATCTGTTTAGCTTTATTTTTATTCGTATTAAGCTCTACGACAAAACGACCATTATCATCTAGCTTTTCATTAACCGTTGCCAGGTTTTGGTTTAGAGTATCTAAGTCGCCATGCAAACCGTTAAGCTCTGATTCTTTTTCTGTGATTTTCGTGTTCAAATTTTCAATTATTTCAAGCTTAGCTGCTGCAGCTTCTTCTAACTGCTGCTGGAGCAATAACGCCGCATCCGCAGCTTCTTGCTGTTGCTGAGCTAATAGTGCTGCAGCATCCGTATCTGCTTGCTCTTGTCCAAGAGGATCTGTTGTAGCTTCTTCTTCTACGGATTCTTTGTCCAAGCATTCAGCGTAGGCATTGCGGATTCTATCAATTTTCCTTGTTACGTCAATTTCATGCTTAATTCTATAGTCCTTTGAAAAGAACGACATAATGGCAAGCTTGACCCGTACCCACCAAGAAGACCCGAGATGAACTTCTTTATCACCAATTTTCCATGTCAGATGCCCATCTACATCGCGATCGACCGTGATAGCCTTAGGCTCTTTATCTCCCTTTGGCAATTTGACATGGCTGACGAGGTAAGTTACATCATTGTCATCCCCATAAACCTTTAGAAAGCCCTGATTGATATCAATGCTATCGCCGCCGTTCTTACCTACGAAGATCTGATCAATACTATTAAGTTGAACCGGTGCTCCACCATTTGAGATCTTACTCATATTATCACCTATTTTTTATAAAAGTTTTTGTAAAATTGTAAACTAAATATAAATAAAATAAAATAGTTGTTAACAATATCTTAATGAATTTGGCATAAAAAAATGCCCGGCCATGAACTGGTCGGGCAAAGAACAGAGTTTAGCTTTCTTCTGCTAGAAGATCTGTTTTAAGTTGAGCAATCTCATTCTGCTTATTTGTAATTTCTGTATTTTTAGCCGGAATTTGATTATCTCTGATCTCTGCAATCATGGTATTACGTGTTGCAGACTCTTGATCTAACAGATTAGATTCATCATCTATATCCTTGGCGGCCGCATTTAACCCAGTTAACACTTCCTCAGTTGACAAGCCATTCAATGCTGGATACAATTCCTGCAAAGCCCTCTTACTGATCTCTGAAACGATCCATGAATTATAATCGTCAATCATCGTTAGTGTTTTATTTTTCTTAGTGGCAAGCTCTATTTGACGATCTACAATCTCCCCTAATTTAGTTTCATAGTCAGACACTGTAGTATTTAAAATACCTAGATCCGCTTTTAGGCCCTCCAAGCTTGCCTCTTGAGTACTGATATTTGTTTTCAGATCCTCAATTCTTTCCTGCTTAGCTGCTTCCTGTTGCTGCAGTAACAACGCCGCATCCTCAGCTTCTTGCTGCTGTTGAGCAAGTAGCGCTGCATCGTCTATATCTGCTTGCTGCTGTCTAAGTGCCTCTGCTGCAGCTTCCTCTGCTTGGTATTCTTTGTCCAAGCATTCAGCGTAAGCATTTCGGATCCTATCAATTTTCCTTGTCACATCAATCTCATGCTTAATTCTATAGTCCTTTGAGAAGAACGACATGATAGCATGCTTGACCCGTACCCACCAGGAAGATCCGAGATGAACTTCTTTATCGCCAATTTTCCATGTCAGGTGCCCATCCACATCGCGATCGACCGTGATAGCCTTAGGCTCTTTATCTCCCTTTGGCAATTTGACATGACTGACAAGGTAAGTCACATCATTGTCATCTCCATAAGCCTTCATAATCCCTTGATTGATCTCAACACTGTCGCCGCCTTTTTTTCCTGCGAAGATCAGATCAATGCTATTTAGTTGAACTAGATGATCTCCACTTCCTGAAACCATACTCATATATTACCACCTTTTTTTATCTATTAATTATAGGAAGCCAAAACTGCTGAATCGCAATTTTGGCTAAAATCTCTAAACCACTTGATTATCAGAATGAAATGCATCCTGCTTGACGACGTCGTAGGCAACAGGGATGTTTTTGTAAGCTGTCGCAATCCCCATCCGGACGAAAAATGACTGTTTTGAACTTTCGGCCTTGATGTTCAGATCATTCGCCCGAATCTCAAATCTGGTTTCATCCAGATTGACATCATGCCCGTACAATTCAATTCTTAAACCTTTACCGTTAAGGGTCCAGGTTTGCTTGTCTACTGCATAAGTCATGGTGAACTTTGCTGGCAGTGTAATAGTTGAAGGATCTCCTCCAAGTCTCATAGACACAACACCAGGATTGCTCAATGTAATTGTTGAAGTAGCGCCATTTGCAGTCCTCTTCACACCTCTGCCTTTCAATACTGAAACAAAGAAATCGGCAAACGGAGTGCAATCTGTGGCCCTATCTGCCGGTTTACGCAGATTGTCATAAAGCTCTTTTTCATTGGCATTGAGCCCGTTGTAGAAAATGGCCTCGTCACGATCTAGCCTTTGATTCTGCATCGTATTTGCAATCGCTTGATCTTCTGCAGATACCTCAGGTTCTGCGTCAATCACTTTTGGAATAGGCTCTTCAACTGTAGTCTCTTCTGAAACTTCTTCTTCCTCTACAGCCTGTTCTGCTTGCAAATCAGTTCTTAATGTATTGATTGCTGTTTCTTTTTCTGAAATTTGCGTTTCAAGAGCTTGCACAATCTCCTGATACTTAATAATCATTTTATTTCTTTCCTCAATATCAGTAACATATCCATTGAGAGATTCGAGAGCTTGATTAATTTCATTTTCTTTTTGCTTTACAACCGTTTCATTTAATACAGGCGGCCATGCATCAATATTATTGACTAATTTAACACCTAGAATACCTTCGCTTGTCCTAATGATTTGTTTTTCTTCATCGTTGGCATAAAGATTAATCTCTTTGAATGTGTCTCTGACTGTTTTGATGGTTCCAAGAAGAGATTCATATGCTTCTTTGGTTAGCAATGCATCTTTAGAAGTATTTAACTCTGTGAGCTTGTCATTTTGCTCTTGAATCTTGTCATTTGCATTTGTTCGATTTTCCCTTAACTCCGCAAGTTCACCTTCGCCGGTGTTAATTTGGCTGGTCAAATCGGAAATTTTTTGATCTTTGGCTTCCTTGGCAACTCTAATTTCTTCTTGTTTTTGAAGGATTAGGTCATTTGCATCCTTTTCATTTTGAGCGATGACATCATCCGCTGCTTGTCGTAGATCTTTCAGATTTGCTAAGTAATTATTATCAACATCTGCTTTAGCTTCTTCCTGCTGCAAGCAAACAGCGTAAGCCCTTCTGATCTTATCGGCATTTTGCATCACTTTGATGTCTGACGCATCCTTGTATTTGGCTGAGAAAAACTTCTTCACGGAGTGTTTGACACGAGTCCACCAGGAAGATCCTATTTTTACATCTGTCGTTCCAATCTTCCAGCTCAAATGTCCATCCACGTCGCGATCAACCGTAATGGTGTCATCTTTTTTCAAATGGGAAATAAGGTAGGTCACATCATTGTCTTTTCCATAACCATTGATCAGTCCCGTATTGATCGCTGTATCTCCACCACTTCTGCCGTTAAATATTTGATCGATACTATTAAGTTGAACTGGTTGATTGCCATTAACTTTACTCATATTATCCGCCTTATTAAAAATAATTTTACCTTAATTATATCATTTAACAACAATTAAACAACTAAAACCAGTTAAATTAAGAAAAATTAATACTACATCTACACAAACTTTAAATTAATGAAAAAAAGATTTCCCCATATCTGATTTTGTGATAATCTTTTTGGAAAATCAGGAGAGTTTATAGTGTTACCTATTGCCGGAAAGAATAAATGTGGACCTTCAATTGAAGTAATTGAAGAGCCTTTAAAGACTCAAGACCACCCTTTCATCTTTGAAGGGAATAAAATCCATTTTATCAGCTTGGGCTGCCCAAGAAACTTAGTGGACAGCGAGGTAATGCTCGGAATTCTACTACGCGCAGGCTACCAACATGAAGAACTGCTTGAAGAAGCAGATTTTATCGTGGTCAATACCTGCGGATTTTTGGAAGCTTCCCGCAATGAGTCCATGGACGTCGTGGATGAGTGCTTAAAAACGCGTAAAAAGACAGCCAAGCTCATTGTAACCGGTTGCATGGTGCAAACACATAGCTCTCCGCTAAAAGAACGTTTTCCCGGCATTAATTATCTCCTTGGTTCAGGAGATGTCGAGGGTATTTTGCACGCCGTTCAATCTACGCAAGACGGCCAAAGGATCACAAGTGCCAAGAGCTATCTTGAAGCTGGTGAAGCGCCAAGAAAACTATCGACGCCAAAACACTTTGCTTATTTAAAGATTGCAGAAGGGTGCCGTAAGCGCTGCGCTTATTGCATTATCCCGACAATCAAAGGCCCGCTAAAGAGCAAAAACCAAGAGCAGATCTTAAAAGAATTTAATATTCTTCTTAATCAAGGCGTTAAAGAAGTCGTTCTGATCGCACAAGACTTAGGTGATTACGGCAAAGACCAAGGCAAGAAGAAACTGGAAGGTTTGCTTGAACTATTGAAGTCGATCCTTGCGATTGATAAGCCGTTCTGGCTCCGCCTGCTTTATCTTTATCCAGATGAGATCACAGATGAATTGATCGCCCTCATGAAGAGCGATGCAAGAATTTGCCCTTATTTAGACATGCCGATCCAGCATGTGAACAATACCATCTTAAAATCGATGCGCCGTGCTACATCTAAAGAAGACATTGTAAAAACAATCGAATCTCTAAGAAGAGAAATTCCTGAAATCTCCATTCGAACAAGCTTGATCGTTGGCTTCCCGGGTGAAACAGAAGAGCAATTTGAAGAACTTCACGCTTTTGTTAAGCAATATCCGCTTGATAACGTCGGGATCTTTAAATTCTCACGCGAGCCAGATTCAGCAGCCTATGACCTTCCTGATCAAATTCCAGAAGAGGTAAAGGAGCAACGCTGGAACAAGCTGATGAAAGCACAAAAAGCCCAAGTGAAGAAACTGAACAAAAAGATGGTCGGCAAAACATTGGATGTCGTTGTGGAAGGCTATCACCCGGAAACGAAAATGTTGATGGTCGGTCGCCATATGGGACAATGCCCGGATATCGATGGACAGGTGATCATCAACGATTGCAGAAATGTCACCGGATTTGGACAGATCTTTAAAGTAGAAATCACAGATGTTGCAGATTACGACTTGATCGGACGCGTGCTATAAGTTATAGTGCGTAAATTATGATTAACATGATTTCCAAATTTTACCGTTCGAGCAGGGAAACCAAATGGTTCCTGCTCAACTGGGCTATTTACGCCCTTGTTCTGATTGCATCTACTCTCTATTGCTATATGCGGCTTGACTTTGTCAGAAGCTACAAAACCCCTCCTGCTTCGCAAGAAGCGCCTAAACAATAATTTTCAAGAAAGAATATGATTAAAAAGCCTGATTACCACGCACATGATGAATTTATCAACCGATCAACTAAACTTGCAGAAATACGGGCCCTTCCGATCGACCCATTTCCTGCATACTCTAAACCCAATACAGATTCTCTTACGTTAGAAACCAAATACCAAGACCTCCCGGTCGGCTCAAGCGAAGATGCAGCTAGCGGCACGACAGAAGAAGTTGTTGCTGCCGGAAGACTTGTTCTTTTTAGATCTATGGGGAAAAATGCCTTTGGACATATTCAAGACCAGTCCGGTCGCCTTCAAGTGATGTTCAACCGCGACATTTCAAAAGTCATTGGACTTGAAAATGAAGAATTGACTTCCTACAAGTTCATCGAAAAGAAACTCGACATCGGCGATATCATAGGCGTCAAAGGCAATCTCTTCCGTACTCAGAAAGGAGAATTGACCCTTTTTGTAAAGGAAGTCACCCTTTTGACAAAAACCCTTCTCCCCTTAGCTGAAAAACATGCAGGACTTGCCGACAAGGAACTGCGCTATCGCAAACGCTGGCTTGATCTGATCACAAACGACGATGTCAGAAAAACCTTTAAGATCCGCAGTGAGATCGTTAAATTCGTACGCGACTACATGCACAATCTAGAGTTCATGGAAGTAGAAACACCCGTACTCCAATCGATCTACGGCGGTGCTGAAGCTCGCCCTTTTGAGACAAAACTCAATGCCCTCGATCAGGAAATGTTCCTCCGCATCTCTCTTGAAATCCCTCTAAAGAAGCTGATCATCGGCGGCATGCACCGTGTATTTGAACTCGGCAAGGTATTCCGCAATGAAGGGATCGATAGGACCCACAATCCTGAATTTACCATGATGGAAGCCTATGCCGCCTACTGGGACTATCAAGACATGATGCGTCTTGTGGAAAACTTGTTTGAATCCCTTGCACTAAAAATCTACGGCAAAACAGAAATCCCCGTTTACTCATCTGAGCGTGGGGAATCCGTTCTAATCAACGTCAAAGCCCCCTGGAAGCGCATGACGATGAAAGAAGCGATCTCCACTTACGCTAAAATCGATGTTGACACCCTATCGGATGAAGAGATCAAAAAACTCTTGCTCGATAGCGGCCACATCGATCCAAAAAAAGTTCCGACGCTTTCACGCGGGTTACTGATCGCAGCCCTCTTTGAGATCAAGGCAGAACCTCACCTCATTCAGCCGCACCACATCATCAACCACCCCATCGAAACCACTCCTCTTTGCAAGCTCCATCGCGATCCAAAAGAGCGCGCAGAAGGGATCGTCGAACGATTTGAAAGCTTCATCCTTTCCCAAGAGATGTGCAATGCCTACTCAGAGCTCAATGACCCTGAACTTCAACGCAAGCTCCTTGAATTCCAAGCTGAGCGTAAAGAAAGCGGTGATGAAGAAGCCTCTCCACTTGATGAAGAGTTCATCGAAGCCATCTGCCAAGGCATGCCTCCAACCGGCGGCGTCGGCATCGGCATCGACCGCCTCACCATGATCTTCACAGAGGCCGCCTCCATCCGCGACGTCCTCTACTTCCCTTGGATGAAACCCGAAAAAGAATCTGACGATAAATAACACTACCGCCTGGCCATCAGCGAATGGTCAGGCTCAGCACAACCATTAAGGAACCTATGTCTGTTAACAATAATTCAAACCCATCGGTGAATTTTTCTCTAAAAGAATCTCAAAATACGGATCGGATGAAAACTCGTGTCCGCATGAATATTCTTAGAACCTATGCAATTCAAGAGGCGCAAAGCCCTTGGCCACTCCAATCAGAATATCGTTATTTTGAACACAAATCTGTGAAGCAAAAGCCAATCGACAACACACCTTTGCTCTCACTTCACTTCGAATACTTTTTTTAATTTAATAACCATCCGCGACGTCCTCCCGCGACGTCCTCTACTTCCCCTGGATGAAACCAGACAGATAATTCTCTCTCTGTTCCGCACTCACGGGGCAGGGATTTTAAACGAATAAATAAATTGATTTAAAATAACTAAAAACGCAATAAT
>CAZOAX010000001.1:0-337 GCA_964577735.1 uncultured bacterium | reverse complement strand
AACATATTTATAATCTTTAACAATAAAAAAATATGCATTTAATAAATAATTTTTTAACTAAACTTAATTTTTACTCCATTCAACCTACAGAACCGCCCTCCCCGGAGCTTCCTAATGAAATGCTCCAAATGGTCTTTTCTTTTCTTTCCTATAAAGATCTGACTGCAAGTTGTGTCTCCAATAGATGGAGAGATGCATCACTAGCAATTGTCACACGCAAAATTAACAAGACTACAAAATGCTTTGTTGATCAAATTATTAATTACTTAGAGGAGAATAAAGAAACTCAAGTAAAAATTAAGGATTTAAAACTTAAGATCGATTTTTCTCATGATCA